>JAKJHA010000020.1 GCA_022704125.1 Verrucomicrobiota bacterium
GCCACCGCCGCACTGGTCCGCAAGCTACAGCAGTGCCACGCCGAAACCAGTTTCAACACGTTGCGGTCGGTGCTGATGGCGCTCGGGCGCATCGGCGATCCGGCGGCGGCACCCGCGCTGGCCGAGTTTTTGCGCAAGCCCGGCGTACGGGGGCACCGCGATACCGGCACGCAGCCCGTAAGTGTGGAGTCGGCGCAGTTTTCTCGGGCGATGATCGAACTGTTCGCGGCGGCGGCGCTTTTCCGGTGCGGCGATTCGGAAGGATTGGCGCGGGAGATTCTGATGGCGTATCTGGACGATTGGCGCGGTATTTTTGTGCGCTTCGCCGGGTACACGCTTGAGGGAAGGTAGCAGTGCGGTGATGCGCCCTTTTCAACATCGACTAATTGATTTGGCTGTTGCCGACACAAGATGCTAAAATGCGGGCGAAAGGGAGATGTGTGATGTCGAGAGAATTCAGTGTTGTGATCGAGCAGGATGAGGACGGTTATTTCATCGCGTCTGTGCCCGCCCTGCGTGGTTGCCATACGCAGGCCAAGTCTCTTGATGTGCTGATGGAACGCATCAAAGAAGCCATATCACTGTGCCTGGAAGTGGAGGACGAACCAGTGTCCAACCTGTTCATCGGCGTCCAGCGCGTCGCGGTCATGGTATGAGCACCTTCCCGGTATTCAGCGGTTCCCGACTGATCAAGGCTCTCCGACGTTTGGGCTTCGAGGTCATACGTGTCAAGGGGAGTCATCATTTTCTTCGGCATCCTGACGGACGCTGTACCGTTGTGCCGGTTCATCGTGGCGAGACGATCGGCTGTGGTCTGCTGGCCCGGATCCTGCGCGACTGCGAGTTGTCCCGTGATGAATTAACCATTGAACTGCATTGACAATCTGGTCTGCGCTGGTGCATATTACAGAACAAGGAGGCGAGGTATGAAGCATCTGTTGAGTATGGTGGCGGTGATGATGAGCGCGGTGGCGCTGTTTGGCAATGAGGCTTGCTGCGCGACAGCGGCGAACACGCTGACGGCGAAGGAGCGTCAGGATGGGTGGCGGTTGCTGTGGGACGGCAAGAGCGGCGACGGCTGGCGCAGTGTCAGATCCGACAGCTTCCCCACACGGGGATGGGAGATCGCGGACGGTGAGTTGACCGTGTTGCCCAAAAACGCGGGCGGCGGCGCGGGGGATATCATCACGCGCGAAACCTACTCTTCGTTTATCCTCAAGCTGGAATTCCGGCTCACGGACGCGGCCAACAGCGGCGTCAAGTATTTCTTCGATCCCAAACGTCATGGCGGCACCACGTTGGAATATCAGGTGCTCGACACCAAACACCCCGACGCCACGAAGGGGCGCGACGGCAACCGTATGGTCGCGTCGCTCTACGACGTGCTACCGGCGGTCGGTGCGAAACTGAAGCCGACCGGCGAGTGGAACAGTGCCATGATCGTGAGCAAAGGCAAGCAGGTCGAGCACTGGCTGAACGGCGAGAAGGTGCTCACGTTTGAGCGCGGCTCGGAGACGTTCCGCAAGGCGGTCGCCCTGAGCAAGTTCAACAAGCATCCCAACTGGGGCGAGCAGGAGGCGGGACATATCCTGCTGCAGGATCATAACGACCGTGTCTCCTACCGGAACATCAAGATCAAGGTTCTGGAGTAGAGGCTGACAGGGGCGATGACCGTCCTCTTCAAGCGCGTCCACGCGGACGCCGTGCTACCGGCCTATGCCCATCCCGGCGATGCAGGGCTGGATCTCTGCGCGTGCGAAGCCGCGACGTTGCTGCCGGGCGAACGCCGGTTGGTGCGCACGGGGTTGGTCATGGAACTGCCGTCCGGCACCGAGGCGCAGCTCCGGCCGCGCAGCGGTTTGGCGCTCAAGCACGGCATTACACTGCTCAACACACCGGGCACGATCGATGAAGGCTACCGGGGCGAACTCGGCGTGATCCTTGTCAATCTCGGTCAAGAACCGTTCGAGGTCGCGCCCGGCATGCGCATCGCGCAGATGGTGATCGCGCCGGTGTTGCGCGTGGCGGTCGAGGAGTCAGAAACCCTCGGCGAGACCTGCCGCGGCGAAGGCGGCTTCGGCTCGACCGGCGTCTGAGCGTTGAAGGTTCACCCTAGTCGTAATGTCCGATGCAAGAAAACAAAATCAGATCAGGTTTCACAACTTTGTAAATGAGCCGGTTCTTTTTATCGATACGGCGCGACCACAATCCCGCCTTGCCGTATTTAAGCGGTTCAGGCTTCCCAAGGCCAGAGAAAGGATGTTCGCAGGCATCCGCACAATCAGGCGAAATATCCTCGCTACGACAGCTTGATTATTTCTCAGAGCCTTCAGTTGCGCGTTGAACGTCTCCGTGCGATAGGGAGTCAACATACGGCTCTCCGAATGTGTCCTTGAACATCTCGGCAACATTGCCGAATGAAGCCCCACGTCCCGCTTCGTAATCAGCCCGGGCAGCGTCTATCTCGCGATACGCCTTGAGTAGGTCCGCGTATTTCTTGATCCCCAAGACGCGCATGTCGTGAAGTTCCTCCTCGGTGGGCCGCTGCTCTTCAGCGAAAACGAACGGCATCGCTCTGTCCCTGCTGACCTTATTCAGGAACATCCTGAAAGCGGTCGAGATATCGAAGCCCCAAGCTTCAAAGAGCTTCTCGACATCTGCTTTCACTTCCGGCGAGATTCTCGCCTGAACTAAAACGGTTTTCGACATGTGTTCCTCCCGAAAGCTCCGTGTGCAACATCAACTTCCGCGCGGTTCAATTCAAACGACGTCATTATCATACATACCCATACTCAGATGTCAACGCTCTTCGGCTTCTGGCATGATTCGGTTTTTTGATTCGCAAATGACGCAGATTTCGCAGATTTTTT
Source organism: Verrucomicrobiota bacterium (assembly GCA_022704125.1). Taxonomy (GTDB): domain Bacteria; phylum Verrucomicrobiota; class Kiritimatiellia; order RFP12; family UBA1067; genus DUPH01. The sequence continues at coordinate 2,871 of JAKJHA010000020.1, forward strand.
GGGGGATGGCACTGCTCGGTTTTTCACACGAAGGTTTGCGGAGCGCCGGGAGGGGTAAGTGTCACTTGCCCGCGGACGAGCAGACGCTCGTCCCTCCCCAGCGGCGGTCACGCCGTTACCCCATAAAAATCTCTGCGTCTCTGCGCCTCCGCGCCTCCGCGTTACAAAAAGGGACGGGCAAACCGCTCGTCCCTTCTTTAGTCATTACTGTGTTCACCCCGTTTTCGGGCTGCGCGTGCTACTAGCCGGCTTTAACGGCGATGCGGCGCGGCTTAACCTCCTCGCGCTTGGGCAGCGTCAGAACCAGGAGGCCGTTCTTGGTGGCCGCCTTGATGCCGGCTGTATCTACATGATCCGGCAGATCAAACGCCGCGCGATAGCGCGCTTCGGGCAGTTCGTGCAAGACCAGGGTGTAGTCCTTGAAGACCTCCAGCGTGTTCTCGGCGGTGATCGACAGCACCCTGTTCTCAAGGGTCAGCTCGATCTCCTTCTCAGACACGCCGGGCAGTTCAACGGTCAGGGTGTAAGCGTTCTCGCACTCCACCACACGGCTGGCTGGTGTCAATTCAACACGGTCCACTTTCTGGACGTCTTGTTGGTCAGATTTCTTAGTCAGGCTCATGGTTTCCCTCCTTTTCGATATAGGCTTCGATTACAGTTTCTCGATCGCGATCTTGCGCTTCTCGATCGGCTTGCGCGGGATCTTCACGGTCAGCAGGCCGTTCTTGATGGTCGCCTTGATCTTATCGTTCTCCAACTCGAACGGCAGGTTAAAGCTACGCTGAAATTCGGCGCGGCTTCCGTCCGCCTGCTCCCTCTCGCCCTTGATCGTGAGGATATTGGCATCGACCGCCACGTCCAGCTTGTCGGGCTCCACGCCCGCGACTTCAGCTTGGACCGCTAGGCCATCTTCGCTCTCCCACACATTAACGCGGGGATAGCGTCTGGCACGTGTACGCAGTGCGATGTCGAACAGGTCAAAGGGAAAATCACCCATTACCTCGTCGAACACGCGCCACGGGTTGTTAATGGTGTTCAGGTAGGCTCTCATGATTGTTCTCCTTTCTTTACTTTCAAAGTTAGGTTCATTGGCCCCGGCCAATCTACCGGAACCGCCTATTATATTCGCAGAGGACGTGCCAATGCTTTAGTTGTGCGCAAGTTATTGATGCAATATGTTAATAATAAAGGAGTTACGAGTATTTCGGACCGCCATTAAGGGCACCTTAAAGGAGACAATAAGGCTCGGTTGCGTTTTTGAAATAGAGCCATAATGTCCCACTTTACATGACTGACGCGATTGACGCGACTGATACGATTGCGTTAATTGAGTTACTTTTACACTCAAGGTCGCGCGCCACGCGCCGCACTAACGGAGGAAGAGGATGGTGCCGTTCGGGAACGTGAGGTAGAGCGTCTTGCGATCAGCCGAAAGCGCGAGGTTGTACGCCGGTTTGAGGTTCGTCCTATCCAACTCCGGTGTGCCCACGATGGGATCGCGCGCCGTCACGAGCGGCCAGTGGCCCGGCCCGTTCTCGATGTTCGCGGGATCGAAGACCTTCACCTTGGCGCCCGCCTGAAACGTGAGCGAGCCGCTTGAAATCTTCACTGGCGTGAGTGTGTTCAAATCCTCGGCGTAGACCTCCACGCCCTCCGTCGCCGTCACGGCACCGTTGGCAATCGTGCCCGTGCCGCCCACGGACCTCAGAACCGAAGCCCCCGGCAGCGACACGATGCCGCTCCCGAGCGGACGGAAGAGCGAATTCGTGGGCACACTGGCCGCCGTCCGCAGGAACAGCGTCCCCTCCTCCACGCACGTCGGCCCCGTGTACGTCATCACACCATAGAGGTTAGCAACCTGCGCCCCCCGTTTCATGATACCGCCACCCTTGTTCGCGCTCAATGCGAACGTACAGGGGTACGTTCCCGTGCCAGACGCATTGTCCACAAGGATCGTGGGCGAGTCGGAGTAGTCGCACCCGCGCGAGGTCACCACCACGTTGGTCAGCGTGCCCGTCTCAGGATCGAAATCCGCAAACGCCGTGGCCCCCCATCCCGTGGCGTCGAAGATGCGGATACGGGCAGGGCCGAGATACACCTCCTGCTTGAACGTACCCGACGTGGGGAGCGTAATCGAATCGAAACCCTTGCCTGTGGCGTCGCAGAAGTTGAACGGGTTGTCATGCGGGGCAGCCGCCGTACGGTCACCATTCTGGCACATGGACGTATCGAGTATCATGCCGTGTTCGTGGAGCACCCACTTGTGGAAATCGCGCGTGTCGTTACTTCCGCCCTTGTGATCCCAGCCCCAGCCGAAGGTCGGATACATGACACCGCCGTCCACACTCACCACGTTGAAGTTGTTGGTGAACGGCCACGTATCTCCGCTGGCCTGATAGAAGCGCGAAGCCAGGAATGTGCCGCCATTCATCACGGATACGACGTTCGTCTGCGGTGTGTGGCTCGTACCCACGACCAGACAGTCTGCATCAAACACGGTGTTGGACCCCGTTATCGCGAGCGTTGCACTGCCGTATTCCGCCGTACCCATGCGCATACACTCCGAGCCTTGCGTAGCATTGTAGCGCATCGTGTTCGTGCCGCCCGCCACGTACATCACGGCGTCTCCCGACTCACCCAGTTGGAAGGAGGAACTCTTGAGATTGAACTGACCGCCCTTCTGCTTGAAGATGGCGCAGCCCCCTTTGCCACGGGCGAAGTGAGGATTCCCGTAGCCGTTCAGCTTGAACGTGCCGCCGTAGAGTTCGAACGAGAAGTACGAGTTCACGGCCTCGCTCACGTAGCAGTCTCCGCCCACCTGATCATACGTGCCGCCGAGGTGGCGATAGGCCCCCCGCCCGCTGTTGGAGAAGCGGATCATGCCGTTCTGGGTCGTGGTGCCCGCCTTGTGGATACAAGTGGCTCTTTCGCCACGCACGTAGAACGAGGCCACGGAGCGGTCCGCGTCGCCATCGAGGATGGCCGTGCCCTGCTCCACACGGAACGAGGCGCGCGGGCCGTCCCAAGTGCCCGACATCGTGAGCGTACCCTCGCCGTATTTTACGAAGTTCGTGATAAGCGCGTACGGGTAGGCGAACGAGGCACCCTTTGTCACATAAACCCCCACACCGGGCATCGTGTGATTTGCCTGGACGATCCTCATATTTTGCGCCATTGTGCGGATCTCATCCGCCGTCCAAGTGTCCTGCACGTTCAATCCGGGAATCGGCGCGCCAGCCACCGTCATTAGAGCACCCAGACCAGAAATCGTCACACGGCCAGGACTGTCCCATCCCGGCAGCGTTTCAGGCGCAGGGAAGAAGGTGTAGCCATCCCCGATGTAGGTGCCGCCCGTCCAAGCGTTGTTTGCATTGTCGATGTAGACGTGTCCATAGGTGTTGCTTACCGCGCCGGGACCGCTGATGGGACCCGCGATGCGCAACGTGGCATAGGCTCCGATGCTGCTCTGAAATGAAGATCCCAGGCTAAACGCAACCCCTTCTTCGATCGTGATGGGACCCGCCCAAATGTTGAATCCGGTTCCCCGGCCCCAGTTGCCGACCAGCCGCATCGCGTTCTTCGCCGTAAGCGCGAGCGGCATGGGCGTCGAATTGTCCCAGGACGAGACATAAGACCCGCCGTCCACGATGAGCGGCTTTCCCGCCGATGCCGCGTCGAACTTGCCGCCCTGGAAGCAGACGTCTGCCGTGCCCTTGTGGACGAGTGTCCCCATGTTGCTCCAAGTGCCGTTCAACGTCATCAGGGTGGAGCCTACCCATGTCAGCGTGTAACCCGCGAAATCAAGCGCGACGGCACCCGCTCGATTCCCGCCCCAACTCGCGTCTGCGGCGAGAACCACCCTGTTGAACATCCGGTCCGCATAAGCGCTGCCCTTGAACTGGAGAGCACCGTCATTCTGCGGGCCGCTGCCCGCGATCGTCACGGTGCCCTGCACTTGAATGGTCGATTGCCCCGTAGAGGCGTGCGAGACGACCAACGCCGCACCGCTCGCCACGTTGATGGGACCCGTGCCGTAAGCGTTGGGAACGGTGAAATCCGCATAGCCGCCCTGAATGTCGATCGGACGCGTACAGCCACTGGCAGCCTGCGAGAACTTTACGATGCCCGCGCCTGTCTTCGTCACGCTTGTGATGTCGTTCGCCAGCGGAGCGGGATAGACGTACGTCTCGTCCGCAGGCACGTCGATCGTCACGGCGCCCGCACCGTTCGTCGTGACCGTTGCACCAAACGCCATTCCAGCGGCAAGAGCCACGCACACCGTCAAACCGATTTCTCTTTTCATAGCACCACCTTTCAAAAACTTGAAACCAAACTCTGCGTCAAAAACCTCACTTCAGGAGAACGATAACAAAGGCACGCGGCGCGAGCGTCTTCGGGAGCGGGAGGCCCGCATCCGTGTGCGTGTCGTCCGTAAGATGGCACGCGACGACCTCGCGTCCACCGAAATCACAGACGAGAGGCACCTCCGCGTCAGAATCGTTCGCGATCATCACCGCCGCGCCGCCCGTGCCTTTCGCGGCCGCCGCCACGAGCGACGGTGCACCGGAGACTTTCGCCCGGACCGCCGTGCCGAGCTTGCGGAGTTCGTTGAACGCCGTGAAGGCGTAATAGGCTTTGTGCGGCTTGTAGGTCAGCGGATTGAAAAGCGGCGAGTAGTTGCCGACATTACAGCGCGCGTCGTAAATGCAGGCAAGGTCGCACGGACCGTTCTGGAGGCCGATCATCTCTGCGGCGATGCCGGTCGCCTGCTTCGCCGTGCCGAGCGTATCGTGGCTCACGTACGGCAGCCACTCGTTGAAGATGCGCTCGGTCTTATCTGCCGTGAATCCGTAGCGGTTGAGCAGCTCGTCGGCGTAGCGCACCTGACGGAGCGCTTCCGCCGGATGGGAGTAGGAGTGGTACGAGAAAAAGTCGAGCGGCCAACTGTTCTGCTGCGCGGCGGCGAGAAAGTTCGTTGCGCAGTCGATGAAATACTCCATGCGCGGTGACGAGTGCGCGGCCGCGACCTGCTCCGCGCCGACACCCGCATAGAAACCGCAACTCGAGTAGCCGCCGATTTTGAGATGAGGGAACTTCGCCTTAAGGTATGGCGCAGCGACACCGTAGAGGCGGATGAACTCTGAGAACGGTGCGTTCCAGAGCGGGTTTTGCTTGGCGTCCGGCTGATTGTCGGGTTCGTTCCAGATCTCCCAGTAGGTGACCTTCATGCGAAAGCCGTCCGCCCAGCCTTCGGTGTAGTGACGGATCACGTGTTCGCAAATCCGCGCCCACTTCGCGAAGTCCTTCGGCGGATCGATGAAGTAGCCGGGGAAGCCGGCGCCGACGGGATTGTCGATCGTCACGCCCAACCGGAAGAACGGCTCAACGCCGTTTTCATCGAGTGCCTTCATCAGCGCATCGGTATAGGCGAAACTGTAGCTCTTCGGATCGGTCTCGTCCGCGTCGAAATCGCGGAAGATGTTCGGGATGTCCACATAGCGGAACTGTCCGTAGACCCCGCCGACATCATGAAGCCGCGCGTAAGGGATCCCCGCCTCCTTGAGATAACGCATCATCGGGAACGATGTCGGCGCCCCGATCATCGGCGGCTGCCCGACACCGTTCACGGGCTTCACGATCCCGACCGGATCATCCCAGTCAACGGAAACTGTCGCCGCCTCCGCGACAGACATTAGCGCCACGACGGCGACAAACACTCCAGCAAGCACATTTTTCATCGTCATCTTTTGACTTTTTTCGACATGATTGACACGATCGACTGCACGCCTCTGTAACTCACACAGAGGCACTCACGCTCCCTTGGGTGGGGACCGCGTCGTACAACACGTCTCCTGTTGTGTAGGACATAGTTTGGCATACGCTCGAAATGGCGGCAAGAACGAATAGCAAACTTGTGTTTTGTCCCCTCTTATGCTACTATTGTTCAATCAATCCATTCACGGAAAAAGGTATGTCAGAAGATACGCACATTGATTCAAACGCGCCTGCGACGACAGGTCTTTATACAGCAGCAAACATCACAGTTCTCGAGGGCATGGAGGCGGTCCGCAAACGGCCGGCGATGTATATCGGCGACACCGGCGAACGCGGCTATCATCATCTGGTATACGAGGTGGTGGACAACTCGATCGACGAGGCGCTGGCCGGTTACTGCACGCACATTGACGTCACGATCAACCCAGATGGTTCGATTTCGGTGTCAGACGATGGCCGCGGTATTCCTGTCGATATGCATCCCACGGAGGGACGCCCCGCATTGGAGGTGGTGATGACGACGCTGCACGCCGGCGGCAAGTTTGACGGTTCGAACTACAAAGTGTCCGGCGGTCTGCACGGCGTCGGCGTCTCCTGCGTCAATGCGTTGAGCGAGTGGATGGAGGTTGAGGTCCGCCGTAACAACAAGATCCACCGGCAACGCTTCGAGCGCGGGCATCCCGTGACGCAACTTGAGGTCATCGGTGATACCCATGGCACCGGCACCAAGGTCACTTTCTTCCCGGATCACACGATCTTCACCTGCCACACTTTTAAGTGGGACATTCTCGCCAACCGCCTACGCGAGTTGGCCTTCCTGAACCGCGGCGTGTCGATCCGTTTTCGCGATCTTGAGCACGAACAGGAGCGTGATGAGTCTTTCCTCTTTAACGGCGGCATTGTGGAGTACATCCAGTATCTGAACAAGAACAAAACACCGGTCCACGATCAGGTCATCTATTTCTCAGGCGCGCGCGACGCGGTCGAGTGCGAGATCGCGATGCAGTACACCGAGGCGTACAACGAAACCGAGTACAGCTACTGCAACAACATCAACACCATTGAGGGCGGCACCCATCTCTCTGGATTCCGCTCGGCCCTGACCCGTACGGTCAACAAGTACATCGCCGACAACAACCTCCAGAAATCGAACGAAGAGGCGCTGACCGGCGACGACATCCGCGAGGGCATCACGGTGGTCGTCTCGGTCAAAGTGCCGAGTCCGCAGTTCGAGGGTCAGACCAAAACCAAGCTCGGCAACGGCGAGGTCGAGGGCATTGTCGCGCAGATCGTCAACGACCAGCTCGGCACCTTCTTCGCCGAGAATCCGTCCGTCGCGCGCAAGGTGGTCGAGAAAGCTGTACTCGCCGCGCGTGCCCGCATCGCGGCACGCAAAGCGCGCGACCTCACGCGCCGTAAGGGCGTGTTGGACAGCTTGGCCCTGCCGGGCAAACTGGCCGACTGCTCGGAGCGCGATCCAGCCAAGTGTGAACTTTATCTCGTCGAGGGTGACTCGGCCGGCGGCTCCGCCAAACAGGGACGCAACCGCGAGACGCAGGCGATCCTGCCGCTGCGCGGTAAGGTGCTCAACGTCGAAAAGGCGCGCATCGACAAGATCCTCAACAACAACGAGATTCGCTCCCTGATCACAGCCATCGGCGCGGGCTTCGGCGCGGACGACTTCGACATCTCCAAGGTCCGCTACCACAAGATCATCATCATGACCGATGCCGACGTCGACGGTGCCCACATTCGTACCCTGCTGCTGACCTTCTTCTATCGCCAGATGCCCGAGCTGCTGGAGCGTGGCTACATCTATCTGGCCCAGCCGCCGCTTTACAAAATCACCCGCAAGCAGCGCGAGGAGTACATTGACAGTGACGACCAACTCACCCGCAAGCTGCTCCTTCTTGGCGCGGATGATATGAGTGTGCGCACAGCCGACGGCCGCGTGCTGGAAGGCGACGATCTGCGCGCCCTGCTCGAGCTGCTCGCCGAGTTGGAGGCAACCACCCATGCCGTGGCGCGTCGCGGTTTCGATCCGCACGCCCTCGTGCGCCTACGCAAGCCGGACACCGGCGAGTTCCCGCGCTATGTCACTATCGTCGGCTCCGGTGACGACGCGGTCTTCAGCTACGCCTACACCGACAGCGAGCTGGCGCGCGCGCGCGCCGAAGCCGAGGCGCAATTGGGCGAAACCATCGACTTAGCCGAAACCCGCGTGCAGGTGTATTATCCCTCCGAGCAGATGCCGTTCCGCTGGCTTGAACTCTACCGCGCCGGTCTGCTCAAAAAACAGATGGACGCCCTCAGCGGCATGGGCTTTTCTGCGGCGGACTGCCTCGCCGGTGACGCGCCGGTGGCCTTTATCGTCGAGGACGACGAGTCGGTGCCGGTCGAAGCGCTGCCCGACCTGCTCGATACCGTACGCGAGCGCGGCCGCAAGGGTCTGGTGATTCAGCGTTACAAGGGTCTCGGTGAAATGAACCACGACCAGCTCTACGAGACAACAATGAATCCCGACAAGCGCCGCCTGCTTCGCGTGCGTTTGGAGGACGCCGTAAAAGCTGACGCGATCTTCACATTGCTCATGGGCGACGAGGTCGAGCCGCGCCGCAAGTTCATCGAGGACAACGCTCTGAGCGTCCGCAATCTGGACGTCTAGAAGGGCAGTTTGCTAAGATGTCGCCATTCCCGCCCCTGTAGCTCAGTTGGATAGAGCAACGGATTTCTAATCCGTGGGTCGCAGGTTCAAGTCCTGCCAGGGGCGCCATTTGTCTGGTTTCAGATTTCAAGTTTCATACGCCACTCATTACTTCTTACTTCTCTTCGTCTTGCTCAGTTATTAACTATTTGCCATTCACTCTCGCTTGGCTTGCACCGTAGTAGCATGGCTGCGTGTATCACCACGAACAGTGATCCGGCATTGTGCACCAACGCCCCCGCCGCCGGCCCGAGGCGACCCGTGGCGGCCAACAGGATGGCGCAACTGTTGACCAACAGCGACGCCCCGATGTTCATGCGGATGTTCGCCAGCGTCCTGCGCGACATGACAACCAGATACGGCAGCAACTTGATGTCGTCCCGCATCAGCACGATGTCCGCCGCCTCCATCGTGATGTCACTCCCGATCCCGCCCATCGCGATCCCTACCGTCGCCGTCTTCAAGGCCGCTGCGTCATTGATGCCATCGCCGACCATGGCGATCGCCTCATTCCGGTTGACGCGGCTCAGCACCAGCGACGCCTTGTCCTCCGGCAGGAGGTTTGCTTGAACATCATCTATTCCTGCCTCCGATGCCATCCGGTGCGCCGCCGCCGCATGGTCACCGGTGAGCAATAGTATCTTGCGTATTCCACTGTGTCGGAGCGCGTCGATGATGCTCCTCGCATCTTCGCGAAGCGTGTCCGAGAGCGCGATCCATCCCGCGAAACTGCCGTCGATTTCCGCCGCGACAATTGCCTGCCCGGCCGCATGCGCCTCTTCGATCTGCTTCCGTGCCTTCTCGGCGACCGCAGTCCCGCGCGACTTCAACCACGCAAGCGTTCCCAACGCGATTTTCATGCCGGCGACATCCGCCTCCACGCCTCGGCCCGGCATCATCTTGAAGAAGGCAGGGGAGGGCGCATCGGCAACCGCGCTGGCGATCGCCTTGCCGAGCGGATGCTCCGACCGCGCTTCTGCCCCCGCCGCCAAGCGCAGCAATACATCGGGGGGGTATTCGGGTGTCGCCGCGACCACGTTCGTCACGGAGGGTTCTCCGTAAGTCAGTGTGCCGGTCTTGTCAAAGGCGATGGTCGCGATACGGCCCATCGCCTCGATCGCCTCCCCCGACTTCACGAGAACACCATACCGGCTCAGATTCGCCATGCCCGCCATGATCGCCGTCGGTGTGGCCAGCACCAGTGCGCACGGACAGAACACGACCAGAATGGTCACGCCACGGATCAACTCGCCCGTGACGAGCCAGATCGCCAGAGCCGTGACGAAGGCGGTGGGCACGAGGAACGACGCCCACTTGTCTGCGAGCCGCACGACCGGTGCCTTGTTGTTCTGCGCCGTTTCAATCAACCGCGTGATGCGCTTAAGCGTCGAGGTGACGGGAGCCTTCACAGTACATACGTCCATAGAACCGAAGCGGTTGATGGTGCCCGACATGACGTTGTCGCCCGCAACTTTATCGACAGGCAACGATTCACCCGTGATGATCGCCTGATCGACCGAGGTATTACCGTCCAACACCACGCCGTCTACTGCAATCATCTCGCCCGGACGCACACGGATCACGTCGCCCTGCACCAGCGAATCAACTTCCACCATCTCCTCCACGCCATCCCGGATACGGCACGCCTGCTTGGGCACGAGATGCAGTAGCGCCTTGATGCCGGCGCGTGCCTTGCGCAACGCACGAGCCTCCAGTATCTCGCCCAGCGTCATGATGAAAGCCACCTCACCCGCCGCGAATATCTCGCCGATTCCGACAGCACCGAGCATTGCGACGCTCACCAGCATTCCCGCCCGAATGCTACCCGTTTCTAAAAATCTCCGGAAGGCGAACACGATGATCGGCAAGCCGCATAGAATGATGGCAATCCATGCCGGATCAGACAGCGACGCCAACGTAAGTCCGTGCACCGCACGGGCGTGCCCGCCATGCCGCAATAAACTCCATGCCAGCGCCGGTAACGACATGGCGCAAAACACGACGGCTCGCGACGCCTCGTCAGCAAGCACATTTCTGATTTTAGCCATCCACTTCATAAAGCATGTCGCACGGCCCCAAGAACGTCCTGAACGCTTGAAGGCAGTCGGCCACCTTGCCCCCGGCGGTCACAATCTGAACGTAAACCTCTTCGTCATCCTGCCCCATGTCCATGCTTCCGCTCCCTCTCTGGCCGCCGATTGTACGCCAGTTCACCTTGCCCGGTCAACGTCTTCGGCTCGTTTCATGCAAAGCCGCAAGTCGAGAACCGATTTACGGTTGACGTCCGCTTTGTTTGAGACTACGCTCATGAAAACGCTACAGAAAGGCCGCCCATGAAACTCGAATCCCGTATGGATTACTCCGTCGTCCCAACAGGCACGGCCAGTGTCGTGCACGTCCTGCTTACCATCACGGCCCCCGACTCCCCGGCGGGCAGGAAAAGACCAGCGCTCAATCTCGCGGCCGTCCTAGACCGTAGCGGCTCGATGGCCGGTGAGAAGCTCGACTACGCCAAGCGATCCACCCAGCTCCTTCTTGATCAGCTCGCCCCCGATGATCGCTTCTCGCTCGTCACCTTCGACGACGAGGTCCAGCCCCTGGTGGAGTCCGCGACGGTCTCCGATCCGACCGCACTCAGTGCCGCGATTGCAGGCATCCAAGCCGGGAACTGCACCAACCTGAGCGGAGGGTGGCTCAAGGGCATAGAACTCGTCAGCCGCAACGCCTCAGAGGAGTGTGTCAACGCCGTGCTCCTGCTCACCGACGGGCAGGCCAACGCTGGCATCGTTAACCCGGATCAGCTCACCGCCCTAGGCCAGAACGTGCTCAAGGACAAGAACATCCGTACCAGTTGCCTTGGCCTGGGTGCCGACTTCAACGAAGACCTTCTCAAGCGCGTTTCCGAAGCTGCCGGCGGACGCTTCTACTACATCGAAAGCCCCGACCACGCCCCCGAAGTCTTCAAGGAAGAACTCGGCGGTCTGCTCGACACCGTCACGCAGAACGTCGAAGTCTCTCTCGACTTCACCGATGGCGTGATCGGCGTGGCTCAGCTCACCGGTCACCCGTGGAAGGCCGAAAAGAGTTCCTACCGCGTGTTGCTCGGCGACTTCCACGCCACCCAAGTCAAGCACGTCCTGCTTGCCGTCCAGTTGCCCGCTCTGGCCGAACCGACCGATATGCACCTCGCAAGCCTGAGCATGACCTACGCCGAACTCCGCGAGGGCGCGGTCGACCTCAAGAGCCAAAAGCGGAACCTGATTGTCGGCGTCGCCAACGCCATCGAGGCGGCCATCCCAGGCGACCCCGAGGTTATTCTCCACATCGGCCTGCAGCAGGCCGCAAAGGCCCGCCTCGATGCCGTCAGCGAGTTGGACAACGGCGACACAGCCGCAGCCATCCGTGTGCTTAGAGCCAACCGCGATCATCTGCGCGAACTTGCCCCCGGCGCCTCAACCCCCGCCCTGCTCGAAAACGAGGCTCGCGAACTCGAACGCCGTGCCGACGAACTTCTCGACGAACAGAAGCTGCGTGAATCCCGCAAGTTCATGGTCAGCGAAAGCGCAAACATCCTACGCTCCGACATGCAAAGAACCTTTTCATCCCGCTCTCGCCACGACCGGTCGTCAAATACCGACGGTCACGCGAAATCCTGAAGTCTTTTAGGCTTGAATCTTCATGGCCGCCTTGACCTGCGGCGTAAGCACGGCGGGTTCGCGCCGCAGCGTAGCGAGGTCAAAACGCGGCAGCAGGTCGCGCAACGTAAGCCTTTCGCCCCATGCGGCCCAGCCGCACCACCACGCAAGCAGACCGATGACCTGTTCCGGGGTGATGCCCGCCGCGCGCAGGGCGCTGATGCGGGTATCGCCGTGACGTTTGGCGAGGCGCCGCCCCTCCTCGCTCACCACCAGCGGTACATGGATGAAGACGGGCGGCGTGAGATTCAATGCGCGGTAGAGCAGCAACTGACGCGGGGTGGCCGGCAGCAGGTCATCGCCGCGCACAACCTCGGTGACACCCATCGCGGCATCATCCACGACCACGGCGAGCATATAGCCCGCGCCGTCCGGATCACGCGCAAGCACGAAGTCGCCGCTGGCCGTGCTGACCTCTTGCTCGCAGAGGCCGCAGAAGCCATCCTCGAAACGCACGATCTCGCCCTGCGGCACGCGGAAGCGCCAAGCGGGCAGGCGGTCGGGGGGCAGGACGCGCCGCGCGGCCTCGTAGTCCGCAAAGCGGTCGCGACAGAGACCGGCGTAGAAGAGGCCGTCTTCGGTGTGGGGCGCGGACTGGCCGCACTCGACATCGCGCCGCGAGCAGACGCAGGGATAGGCGAGGCCGCGCGCACGCAACGTCTCCAAGGCGCGAACGTAGTGGATCCGCCGTTGCGTCTGTGTGTAGGGCGCATGCGGACCGCCGATGTCGGGCCCCTCGTCCCAGTCCAGACCGAGCCAGCGCAGGTCCGCAAGCGCCGCGTCGGCCGCGCCGGGCTTGTTCTTGGGATGATCAAGGTCCTCCATGCGCAGCAACAGCGTGCCGCTACGGCTACGTACACTCAGCCACGCGATCATGAAGGTACGGGCATTGCCGAGGTGCAACGCGCCAGTGGGGCTGGGCGCAAGCCGTCCGCGGAGTCTGCCAGACTTGAAGTTTTGCGTCATGCGGACATGTTACGCCGTCACCCACCGCGAGGGAAGCCGAAAAGGTAATCCTAAAAAGAGCAGTTGAACCTTCAACTCTCTTTGGTTTCTGGTTTCAAGGTTTCAAGGTTTCAAGGTTTCATGGTTTCATGGTTTCATGATTTCATGGTTTCATCCAAATCGGGATCGGGATCGCTATCGGGATCGATTGTTTAACCACGGAACACACCGAACACACGGAAAGGCATGGCTCTGTTTCCGTGTGTTTAGTGTGTTCCGTGGTTCCAATCAGAAATGGCGTTCTGCACCAAATAGGTGCGGCGCGGATCTCAACGGAAGCCAATGTTTACGGGGCTTTGCTCAAAATCTGCATGCTCAACTGCTCTTTTTAGGGTAATCGGTTAGCCCGCCGTCCGCGCTTGGCGCGGCGGAAAATTTTGGTGACAAGAACCGTGCTGTGCGCGGGTCGCGGCACCGCTTTTGCGCGCCACCCTGTCTTCACACTCGTACTTAAAAAGCGGCGTCGCGCGGAATACCGCTTGCCGCCGCACTCCATATCTTTTCGCCCGACTTGCGAGTACCGAAATGGGCGCAAACCACGCACTAAACTCGCATGCTCCCTGTCACTAACCGATTACGCCGAAAAATGGCTCACGGATTTCGTTGATAGGCAACAGGTTACGAAAAAACACAAAATGTAGTGGACATCCCATGCGCGAACTACTATACATAGACACGTTTCACAAGGCTCCCAATTTTCGCCGATGCCAAGCTTGGGGTGTTCCGGATGGCGGAAGTGTGCGAATGTTGGTCGGCTAAGGGTTTTTCACGGGGGAGATGCGTGCCCCTCCGCAGACCGTCGTGTCACACACTTTCCCATTCCCGCACGCAGAGGAAGCACCATGAGTATTGAAGCGTTGAAGGACTATGTATTCACCTCGAAATATAGCCGGTACATCCCTGAAAAGATGCGGCGCGAGACCTTCCCCGAGGCGGTCGAGCGTGTGATCGACATGCACCGCC
>JAKJHA010000253.1 GCA_022704125.1 Verrucomicrobiota bacterium
GTCAGCCGCCGTGCCTCCGGCGGCAGTTGTACCGCCGGCAGCGTTCTTTCCGGCCGCCGCACCTCCGACTACCGCACCTTCAGCGGTTACGCCCGTCTTCTCACCGGGCCGCACCCCAAAACGCGATTCGGTTGTACCGGTACTGACTTTCGCCACGGTCTCGGGCACTTCTGCAACCGGCGGCTTGAAGGTCCCCTTGGTGATATCCGTATCGAATATTTCCGCCGCCTCTGCAGGCTTAGGCAGTTCAGGATCCCTGCCAAAGCGGCGACCGACCAGATCGATCGACGGCACAATATCTGGTGCTTTGGGCACCCGTTCAATCATCGGGATTTCGCGCCGTGGCAAAGCGGCCACATCATCCTGCACGGTGCGGTCAAAAATCTGTGCGATCTCCTGGCGCGGCATCCAAGGTGTGGTGTCGATCTGCTCGGGGACCACCTGTTTCAGCACAGGTACGCCCGGCATCAACGCTTCACGCGGGATCGGTGGCGGCACAGTGAGCACGGGAGTCGCGCTCTGGCTGAGTTCGTCCACTCGCTCGCCGGCTTCGATCGGTCCGCGGCTCGGCGCCTCGCGTTCGCCCATTATTCTCTCGGCAATACGCATCGGATCGGCGTGCATCATCTCCACGCGCATCGGCGGCACGCGGTCGTCCTCAAACCATTTACGCGATTTCTGGCGCAGGCCGGTCGCAACGCTGCCCATCGCCCAGTCTGCAAAAAAGTACATGCAGATCACATGGATGACCGCGGACAACAAAACGGCCACGCAGGCCAACATCACGTGATGCTCGCTCTGTCTCTGCTGCTGTCCAAAGCCGTGCGGTATCATGCTCCACCCTTCTCCTCACGAGACTGCGTCTCTGTCTGCGTCGATCCCTGGCGCGATAGCGGCGAATCCGGATAGCGCGCCTTCAATTCTTCACGCATCGCCTGCGCCTCCTGTCCGCGCCCCAGCTTGTCGAGCAGGATCGCGGCTTTGTGCAGCGCCTCCGGCACAAGCGTGGCATCATTGAATAGGATGCCGACGCTCATGTAGTAGCGTAGCGCGGCATCTTCGTCACCCTTCGCTTCAGCGTTGCGTGCAAGCCCCATGTAGGCATGCACCCGCAGTCCCAGCAGCTCCGGTGTGGACGCGCGCGCAGCGGCGTCGTTAAAATAATTCGCGGCCTCATCAAAACTGCCGGCCTGCATCAGCAGTTCGCCCAGTCGCAGTGCCGCCTCGGCACCGTAGGCGGTTGATGCGCCAGAGGCCAGCGCCTCCTTGAACGCATGAATCGCGGGATCGCGCTCCTCCTTGGCCCGATGCACCCTGCCGAGCAGGGCCCACGCGGTCTGCACCCAGCCCTTGTCAGGCTTGAGCGCCAACAGGGCGTTCGCCGCTTTGGCCGCAGCGTCTAGCCGTTTCTGGCCCAATTGAAATTCCGCAAGCCACGCTAAACGGTCGGGGCCGATCCTTTCGGTAATCGGCGCGTCTAGCAACGCCTGAAAGATCTTAGCGGCCTCTTCCTTGCGTCCATCTTCCTGTAGCAAGAGACCCAAATCCAGCATCGACTCGCGCTCGAACTCCTTCGGCGGCGAAGCAGCCAAACAGGCACGGAACAACTTTTCCGCTTCCACCCGGTCACCCGTCTGACGGGCCACCGCAGCGCGCCAATAGAGCACCTCGGCCTTGCGCGCATCATCCGGGAAACGGCGTGTGCGCTCATCCAGCGTCGCGCCAGCCGCACGCGGGTTCTTGGCACGCAACTCCTCCATTGCCTTCTGGTAAAGCGTCTCGGCCACCTCCTCGCTCTCCGGATACTGCGTCAACAGCGCGGTCCAATCGCGCAAAGCGGCCTCACTCTGGCCGAGGCGCGAACGACAGACCCCGGCGGCATAGAGCGCCTTCGAGGCCAGCGGATCCTTGGGGAAACGCTCGGCCACCTGTTGGAACCAAGCCGCCGCCGATTCCCACGTCTCCTGTTTCTGCAACAGCCAGCCCAACCGATAGAGCGCGTCCTTAACGAACGGACTCTCAGGGCACTTATCCACCAACATACGATAGTTCTGCACGGCAGCTTCGACCTTCTGCACGGCGACTGCCGACTCTGCACTCATCCAGTAGATGTTGTCGGCATATTCAGGAAGCGGCGCGATGGTCTGCGCAGCGGCATCCAAAACCTCTTGGTATTTGCCGTCGCTGTAAAGCGTCGAGAGCCGTTCATACTGGGCCGGCGGCGCCAACTTACCGTTTGGGAACTCGGACAACTGCCGGGTATACATCGCCACCGCATCGGCGCGTTGTTCAAGCTGGCGCAAACAGTTCGCTTTGACGTAGAGGATCTCTTCGCGGTCCGGGTGCTGCGCGTGGCCGATCACGCGGTCCAACAGCTCGGAGCCCTCCTTGTAACGGCCTGCATGGTAGTTGGCCCATGCGGCGGGCAGGGCGCTCTCGGTTACACGCGGCGAATTCGGGAACTTGGTACGTAGCGTCAAGAAGAGGTTAGCGCTCTCTTCGTGACGGCCATCCAGCAGCGAGACCTGCGCCGCGAAATACGAAGCCTCCTCGACCACCTTGACATCCTTGGCCTTATGGGCCAGATCCAGATAGATGCCCAAGGCGCGACGGCGATCCTCCGCCGTGTTGCGCCGCGTCAACAGCCAAGCTTTGCGCAGTCCGGCATACATCCCGTAATCGGTGTCCACATACTCTTTGACCAGCACCTCATAACGCGCCAACGCCTCATCCGGACGCTTCAATTTCTCAAGCGTTTCGCCGCCGTGGTAGAGCGCGGCCGCGCGCACCTCGGCCGGCATGGAGGCTTCTGACAACTTGGTAAACTCGGTAACAGCCCCATCAAGCGAAGAACCGCCGGACTCCATCAGGATCAAGGCGCGCTGCAACCGGGCACGCAGCGCGTTGCGGCTTTCCGGGAAGGACTCGACCAGACGTTTGTAAGCGGCCTCGGCCTCGGGCAGTTTTTTCAAGCGTCGACAACACTCACCCAGACGGAAAAGCACGTCATCAAGCGCGGGCACGTCCGGCGTCTCAGCCAGCGTCGCATACTCGCGCGCCGCCAGATCGAAGAGGTTGCGGCGGAAGAGCCCGTCCGCCAACTGCATGCGGTCGGTCACGTCCACGGAATCGGTGGCCGCCACGGCATTCAGACCGGCCAGCAATATCCCCGCGCATAGGTATATGACACACCTCATCATTTTTTCTCCGTCGCGTCGCTCTTCTCCTCGGTCGTCGCCATCGAAAAGTTCCAGATATCGGCTTTGCGGCAGGTGTCGATCACCTTGATCACATCCTCATAGAGCGTCTCTTTATCGGCACGCAGCACGACCGGCTGCCCCGGGAAGTAGCGCGCCAGACGGTCGAGGCGCGTCCTGAGCGCGTCGAGGGTCAAGTCCTGCTGGTTGACAGAGACACGTCCATCCTTAGTGATGTTGATGATGATCTCACCGGGCAAGCGATCCGGCACCTTACCGCTCTGGGCCGAGGGCAGGCTGATATTGATCTCATACTCCCATTGCGAAAAGACCGAAGTCGTAATAAAGAAAAAGAGCAACAGGAAGATGATATCCATCATGGATGTCAACTGGATTGTCGGGAGCACGCCCCGTCGGGTCTTGCGAAAAGTCATGGTTGCCGCACCTCCTTTTGGTTACCGGTCAGCGTAGGTGGAGCCCTCTGCCCCCGAGGCCACACCGATAATCGCGGTCATGATTTCAGCCGAAGCACTCTCAAGGTTGGCGATCTGGCGGCTCGCACGACGGCGGAACCAAGCGTAAAAA
>JAKJHA010000254.1 GCA_022704125.1 Verrucomicrobiota bacterium
GTCGCGCGCCCAGCGATCCGGTACACGACGCACTCGCGCAGATCACGGCCCGCTTTGCGTGATGGATGGCTCAACCATGAAACTAATTGCATGAAGTTTCATGTGTTTCATGGTTTAAACTCCTTTCCCTGTTGACATCCGTCAGCCGAGCGTGATATAAAAACCGGTATACAGCTTTTAATAACCTGTGTTTTGTCAGTATGGCGAAAGGAGTCAAGTATGCATGCTCAAGGACAGAGTTCACGGTTTGCTGTTTCGATCAGGTCGGGAGCGGTCATCGGATCGCCCCTTCTCACGGGGAGTATGCGACTCCTTGTATTCTGCTGCATGTTCGTTATCCACTTTCGTGCCGAGACCGTGGCCTTGTGGAAGCTAGATCATGAGGCCGGTGATAGTGCCTTGAACGCGCGTTGCCTACCGAACCCGGCGCGCGATCTGTTACCTTCGGTTCCTTATGCGCTCCAGAGGGAGCCTCACACAACTAAAAACCAGGGAGACACACAATAAAAACCTGCCAGACTAAGAAATGCGCTTGGATGCGTACGCTGCTCATGGTCATTTCGGTTACGTATACAAGTATGGCTCTCGCCCTAGCCTATAACGATGTCACCGCGTGGTGGCATTTCGATTGTGATGCCGATCAGAATGAGCGAGCGGATATGTCAGAAATCCGCGACCAACGCGATTGGGGCACATCAGCGTTAAAGGGGGCGTCAGGGTATCACGCCACCTCTGTTAACGGTGGTTTGGGGGTGCCTTCATGGACAAACGAAGTCGTGAGTCCGGCGGGAGGTACTTTGTATGGAGGGTTTGATCGCTTGTCTCTGTTGGTTGGGCAAACCCATTTTAACCCAGTATCCGCGGTGATCACACCCGGTAAGTGGTATGAGGCAAAGGCAGCAAAGGGGGAAACATGGACAGAAGGGTGATACGGGTGTTAACGGCCGGTGCGCTGACGATGTTCGCGATAACAGTCTGCTGTGCGCAGCAGGTGCTGTATGTGGACGCGCAACGCGGCAGCGATCTCCATGACGGAACGCAAGCGAAACCATTTGCATCGCTGGCGCGGGCACGCGATGCCGTGCGCGCCTTGAAAAAAGGGGGTGCTTTCCCTAATCAAGGCATGGTCATTGAGGTCTCCGGTAACTTTTCGCTGGCGGCCGGGAATTGGGTACTGGAGGCGCAGGACGGCGGTGCCGGGCCTGACGCGCCGCTCGTGATCCGGGCCGGTGCGGACGGAGCCGTGATCACGGGCGGCCATGCGTTGCTGCCGGAGGGTTTCCGCAAGGTGACAGACGGCGCGACGCGCACCCGCCTGCCCGAGGCCGCGCGCGAGCACGTTGTGGTGTTTGACCTCGCAAGTGTGGGGGTGGAAGCCTTGGAGCCCCTGCCGGACAAATTCAGCGGCTGGCGCGAGATGGAAATCTTCTGCGGTGGCAAGGCGATGCGACTGGCGCGCTGGCCGAACACCGGCTGGACGGAGATCGTCAAGGTCATTGATCGCGGCGTCAAGCCGGTCGACAAGGCGACCGGCGAATGGGAGCACGGCTATAAAGGCGGCACGTTTGAATATGCGGGCGACGCGCCATCGCGCTGGCGGGTCGACAAAGGGATATGGATGAACGGTTTCTGGTGTCACGACTGGGCCAATGAAACGCTCAAGATCGGGATGATCGACACCGCCAAGCGCTGGATCACTTCGGCAGGCATCCACACGTACGGCATCGGCAACTCGTCCAAATGGCGCACGGCCAAACGCCGTTATTATGTCTTCAACCTGCTCGAAGAACTCGATGCGCCGGGCGAATGGTATGTGGATCGGGAAAACCGCATGCTCTATTTTTATCCGCCGGACGGCGCGGTTGATGCCGTGGTTTTGGCGGTGCAGAAGAAACCGTTGATCCAACTGGTCAAGACGGCTCATGTCAGGCTGGAGGGGCTTCAGTTTGCCTTCAGCATTGGACATGCGGTCTCCATTCAAGAGTGCGAGAACGTGCTGTTGAAGGAACTGCGCGTGGCGCACATCACGACCGACGGCGTGAACATCCATGGCGGGCGCAACTGCGGCTTGGACGGGTGTGAAGTCTACGGCGCGGGCGGCACAGGCGTGAGGGTATACGGCGGCGACAGGAAATCACTGACCGGCTGCGGCCACTTCGTTACGAACTGCCACCTGCATCATTGCGGACGCTTACAGCGCACTCAGGGGAAATGCTTGTCTTTTTTCGGAGTCGGCGTGCGCGTCGCGCACAATCTGATCCATGATTCGCCTTACGTCGCGGTCATGTACAACGGCAATGACCATGTGTTCGAATACAACGAGGTCCACTCGGCGATGATGGAGAGCGGTGACGGCGGCGGTCTCTACACGGGGCGCGACTGGGGGTCGCAAGGGACGGTCATCCGCTACAATTATTTCCATCACTTCGGACAGCCAGGGGTGACGTGGCAGAAAGCGCAGGGGTTGTCGCCGGACTATGAGCCGCTCAAAGAGAGCGTGATGGTCATGGGCGTTTACCTAGATGACTGTGACAGCGGGGAGACGGTCTGCGACAATCTGTTTTTCCGTACCGGCTGGGCGGCGTTCGTCGGTGGCGGGCGCTACAATACGATCCGCAACAATCTTTTCATCGAGTGTACCTCCGCGCTGCATCTTGACGACCGCGGTCTGAAACGGGCGCGCCCGGGCGAGGGAACCAAGGACGGCTGGGATCTATCGGCCAAACTGGAGGCGGTCAACTGGCAGGAGTCGCCGTGGAAAGATCGCTATCCGCACTTGGTGAACATTATGGAGGACGAGCCGAAGTTGCCGTTGCACAATGTGTTTGAAAAGAACGTGGCCATCAACTGCCCGCGCTTCTTGCAAATGCACGGGACGGTCAAAGAGACGGCGGTGCCGCGCTTGACATTCCGTGACAATCTCGTGTTCGGGACGATCCATGCGAAAGATGCCGAGGCCTTTCCCCAGAACGAAGAGGGGCGGCAGCGCGTTGCATTCATGACGGAGACTTTGCCGGACAGTAACGAACCCGATCAGACCGGGTTCAAGGTGCAGGAGAGCGAGATGTTCCGTCGGCTGGCGCCTTGGTTCGAGCGTATTCCGCTTGAACGCATCGGGCGCGGTGCGCCGCGCACGAAGTAGGACTTGATGAATTGCGCAAGGCGTGCGAGACGGTGCATGCGCACATTTCTCGGAGTATGGCAGACGCGCTGACGGCATTTGACGCCGCGACCGCCGCTGCGACTCGGAAAGGTCGTGCGCCCAGCGATCCGGTGCACGACGCACTCGCGCAGATCACAGCCCGCTTCACGTGATGAAAAATTTCCTTTCCCTGTTGACAGCCGCCAGCCGAACGTGATATAAAACCGGTATACAGCTTTTACTAACCTGTGTTTTAACCGGTGTGGCGAGAGGAGTCAGGCATGCATGCTCAAGGACGGAGTTCGCGGTTTGCTGTTTCGATCAAGACGGGGGCGGCCATCGGGCTGACCCTTCTCATGGGCGCGTGCGGCACGCGCGCCGCCGAAACGGTGCTCAGATTTAGCGCTGATAACCAGCGGGTTGTCACCACCGGCCAGATCACGGCCAATGACTTCACAGCGGAGGCGTGGTTCAAGCTATCCAGCTACATCTCTGAAAACCAGATCTTTTCGCAATACCGCGGAGGCGATGCCGGTCGCTTTATTGTCGGTATCAAGGACAAGGTCGCGGGCATGTTCATCGGCGGCACATGGATGACAGGCAGTGGTACGATCCCGCTCAATACTTGGACTCACAT
>JAKJHA010000255.1 GCA_022704125.1 Verrucomicrobiota bacterium
CCCGCCGCCACGAAGATCACATCATCCCCGTTGGTGGCGACATTGATGGCCGCCTGAATGCCGGCAAAGGCATTGTCGGGATTCGTTCCGTCCTGATTGCCGGCGCCGGATACGGTGACGTAGTGGAATGTCCAAGCGAACGAAACCAGCGGCATTGCACCCGCGAAAACAAACGCGAGAGCCAGAATGCACAGGGAGACCTTTTTCATGGCGTGTTGTCCTTTCATCGTAAAACAGAAGAAATCTCGCACCTCGAAAAGCACGATGCGATGGTATAACATTCGAGGTCCCTGCGCAACCTCAATAAATTTGCTCTTTGCCCCTAAGCGGGGGTGTGGTAAGGTGAAGGCGTATTTTACCGGGGGAGGGGAACTTCGTGGATACCATTCAAGCTTATTCGTTGATGTGTATGATCCGCCTCTTTGAAGAGGCGATCGAACGCCTTTTCCTTGAAGGACGCATCATGGGTACTGCCCACACCTGCATCGGTCAGGAGGCCGTGGCCGTCGGCACGGCTGCAGCGCTCGATGCGCGTGACGCCATGACCACCACGCACCGCGGACACGGCCACTTTCTGGCGCGCGGTGCCGATCCCAAACGCGTCATGGCCGAACTCTTCGGACGCGAAACGGGGTACTCGCGCGGCCGCGGCGGCAGTCAGATGATGATGGATCCTTCCATCGGTTTTTTCGGCGCGAACGGCATCACCGGCGGCAGCATCCCCTTCGCCACCGGCGTCGCACTTGATGCGAAGCTGCGCGACACCGGTCGCGTCACCGTCTGCTTTTTCGGTGACGGAGCCTCTAACCAAGGCGTCTTTCACGAAACGCTCAACCTCGCCGCGCTCTGGAAGCTCCCTGTCCTCTTTGTGGTTGAAAACAACGGTTACGCCATGTCCACGCCTACCGCGCGCGGTCTGGCGAACCCGCACATCGCCGATCGCGCCAGCGCGTATGGCATCACGGGTGTCAGTGTGGACGGCAATGACTTTTTCGCTGTGCGCGATGGCGTGGCACAACACGCGGCCGCTTGTCGTGCCGGACAAGGCCCAGTGTTGCTGGAGTGCGTCACCTACCGGTTGTCGGGCCATTCGCGCGGCGATCCGCGTGTTTACCGGTCGCGGGAAGAAGAGGCCGCCGCATGGGAGAACGACCCGATCCTGCGGCTGGAGACGCGCCTCAAAGCCGACGGAACGCTCACCGACGATGCCGCAAAGACTCTGCGCGAAAAAGCTCAGGCGTGCGTCGATGACGCGATCCGCTTCGCGGAATCCTCCCCGCTGTCGGCCCCGGCCTCGTTGCAGGAGGATCTGTTCGCTTAACCCGCTGTCTTAATCTTCACCCTCTATTTCGAGACTGCCATGCGTTCTGTCACCTTCACACAACTCATTCGCGAAACACTGGCCGCTGAACTGCGGCGCGATCCCTCGGTCTTCCTGATGGGCGAAGACATCGGCGTCTACGGCGGCTCCTTTGGCGTGACGCGCGGACTGATCGACGAGTTCGGTCCCGAGCGCATACGCGACACCCCGATCTCGGAACAGGCGCTGACCGGCGTCGCGATCGGTGCGGCAGTCGCGGGGCAGCGGCCCGTGATCGAAATCATGTTCATGGATTTCATCACGTTGGCCGTCGATCAGCTTGTCAACATGGCTGCTAAGCTCCATCCGATCTACGGCCGTCCCTGTCCGCTTGTCATCCGCACTCCGCCCGGCGGCGGTCGCGGTTACGGTGCTACGCACTCGCAGTCGCTCGAACGCCTCTTTGCCGGTGTCCCGGGCATCAAGATCGCGGCTCCCTCAAACGCCACCGACGCCTCCGCGCTGTTGCAAACAGCGATCCGCGACAACAACCCGGTCCTGTTCCTCGAACACAAACTGCTCTACCCGCAACGTTTTGATGTAGAAGACGACCTGCCGACACCGTTGCCGTTCGGTTTTGCGCGTGTCGCCCGCGAGGGGGAGGACCTCACGATCGTCGCCTGGTCGCACCAAGCCTTTATAGCCGAGCGGGCTGCCGCGCAACTGGCGGCTGAGGGCATCGATGCCGAGGTCATCGACCTGCGCACGCTCTGTCCGTTGGACATCGACACACTGGCTGAGTCGGCCCGCCGCACCGGCCGCGTCATGATTCTGGAGGAGGGCCCCAAGACCGGCGGATTCGCGGCCGAGATCGCCGCGCAAATCATGGAGCACGCCCACGAGTATCTGGAGAAACCGGTGCGCCGCATCGCGGGCGCTGACTTCCCCATTCCGTCAGCCAAAAACCTTGAGGCCGCCTGTCTCCCCGCTTACGACGACATTCTGGCGCTGGCCCGTGAATGGATGGGCTGAAATGACTTACTCGCTGATTACCCTTTCGCACAACAAGCTGGCCTGCACGCGGCGCTGCCTCTCGGCACTGCTGACAGACACGCTCGTCGATGCCCCGTGGGAGATGATCGTCGTCGACAACGGCTCGACCGACGGCAGCGCGGAATGGTGCGACACCGAACTGGTCGCGTTGGGCGCGACGCACGGCGTACCGGTCACAGTGCTGCACAATCCCGGTAACATCGGCTGCTCCTTTGCGCGCAACCGCGCGGTGGCCGTGGCGCGCGGCACGCATCTCGTGTTTGTCGATAACGACGTGGCACCGCGTACGCGACGTTGGATGCAGGGGCTGCGCGCGGCACTCGAATCCCGTCCCGGCGTCGGCATGGCAGGCGCTAAGATGGTCTATCCTTGGGTGCCTTACCCGATCCAGTGCGCCGGCGTCGGCATCTCACGTCGCGGGCACGTCTGCTTCCGCGGCCGTGGCGCGCCGATCGACGATCCGCGCTTCGCGCGACTCGAAGAGGTCCAGTGCTTGATCAGCGCCTGTCTGATGATCCCTGCCGAACTGTTGCAGTTGCATGGCGGTTTCGACGAGGCCTTCCATCCGGTACAGTTCGAGGACTTCGACTTGGTCTACCGGCTGCGCGAAGCCGGTCATGCCGCAGTCTATACGCCGGATGTGGAGATGTACCACTTCGAGAGCGTCACCACGCAAGGCACGCCGACCGTTCGCAACGCCGCAGTCGTCGTGCGCAACGGCCTGCTCTTCCAGAAACGCTGGCGTCATCTTTTCAAGCACGAGGACGGCCCGCCCGAAGAGGCCTGCCGCTGGCTCAAGATCACGCCCGTCCCCTTCGACGCAATCGGCGATCTGCCGACCTTCGCATGAAACAACAAAGCAGTGCTTTTACTCTCACGATTGCGACCACTGCGTGGTCGCAATAAGAGAGGTTGACCCGCGACCCGCGACTTGCGACTTGCGGCCAGCCCTGCACCTCCAAAAAATCTGCGTGATCTGTTCTTTTTCGGTTTTACCCTCGCTTTTGCGGATACGACCCGCTATATTGACACCATCAAGCGAGCGGAACAGTAGCATGTCTCGTGGGGAGGAGAGTTGAGGAGTGAGCGATATCAAACTATTCCGGTTGAAGAACGGCAAGATGGAGAAATTGCTCGGTAAGCCTGTCAAACTGGAGAAGCAACTCCAAAACTTGGTTGAGAAGCACATGGATACCCTCCTGCACATCCAGTTTCTCGCCACGGAATACTCTACAGGAAGCACACACTCTGGACGGATTGACACGCTTGGCATTGACGAGAACTTTTGCCCCATCATTATCGAGTACAAGCGCAACGCAAACGCCAACGTCATCAACCAAGGCCTGTTTTATCTCGACTGGCTGATGGACCACAAGGCTGACTTCGAACTGCTCGTCCAGAAGCAGTTCGGACAGGAGAT
>JAKJHA010000021.1 GCA_022704125.1 Verrucomicrobiota bacterium
GGTCGTCTCCGGCGGGTCTTGCGGCAGGCCGACTTCGACACGCCGCACCTTGCCCAAGCGTCCGTTGCGGACATATTCGGCCGCCTTGCGGAACTGCGGTCCGAAGGTGCTCTTGCCTTCGGAGCGTTGTTGCGTGCCGATGTGGAAGATGCGTTCGGTTTTCTGCATGACTGCGGCAATGGCCCGGCTTTCATACACCGTCATGGCCAGCGGTTTCTGGACATACACATCCTTGCCCGCCAGGGCAGCGTCTACGCACTGCTGCGCGTGCCAGAAGTCAGGCGTGCAGATCATCACGGCATCGACCGAGCGATCCGCCAACAGTTCGCGATAGTCCTGATACAAGGCGAGTTTGGGCAGGTCACCGTCAAACAGCTTATGGGTTTTCTTTTGGGTGGTTGTCATCCGCTGCCGGTCGCAATCCGAAAGCGCCACCACCGTCGCCAGATCTTGGTTGAGCCAGACGCCGGGAATATCCATACCGCCGGCGATCCGTCCGCATCCGATGATACCGACTTGGATTTTTTTAGATGGCGCCTGCTGTCCCAGCGCGCGAGCCGGAATGATTGTCGGAAACATCAGCGTTCCAGCAACCGCGCTTCCTTGCAAAAACTTACGCCGTGAAAACTTAACCTGCCGCATAACTCCCCCGTGAATCACTTTGAGAATATCCAATCGTTGATGCCAATTACTATAACACGGGCGAATGGCGACAACAACCCCGGATTGTAACCAGTATGATGCGACCTGCTCGATTTCGGACAGCCTCATCACTTGCTCCGACCAGAATGAAACACATATTCCATTGGCAGTGGCATTTTTACTCCGTTTTAGATGGATTAGATGGATTATGTCAACCGCTTGTGTTGTGCTTGTCCCGCGCGGGATGGGGGGGTATAATGCCCCGGTTTCTTTTTTCTGAGCTTGAGACCGTTTGTTGAGGAAGTACCACGATGAGAAGGTTTGCGTTTTTGTTGTCCGTCGGATCGTTGTTTTTCGTACCGTGTGCCGATGCGGCGCCTGCGTATACGCCGCTGCCGCTGGGAACGGGCGCCACCACGGCCTTTGCCGACCGCACTCCGGATGACCAGAAGGGCGGCTGGACGGATCAGGGCAACAATGACCTGTCGGTCATCAAGCCGGGGACGCTGAAGATCTCGGACGTTCCGTTCACCATCCTGAGCGATGCCGCGACGGACGGCAAGTCGTGCATCGTTTTGGGCGGACCGCAGCGCGCATACCTGCCGCAATCTGCAAAGGTACCGGTCGATAATGTGCGGGGCGCGTATCTGTATCTGCTGCATGGCGCCGCCTGGTGCCCGCCGGCGAATGAGCAAAAGGTGACGGGGCTGTTGCACGTTGATTATGTGGACGGTTCGACCGATGAGTT
Source organism: Verrucomicrobiota bacterium (assembly GCA_022704125.1). Lineage (GTDB taxonomy): Bacteria > Verrucomicrobiota > Kiritimatiellia > RFP12 > UBA1067 > DUPH01. Next base: position 1,391 of record JAKJHA010000021.1, read on the forward strand.
CCGCGTGCGGTGCGGACGTGATGTCGCGGATTGGGCCAAACCAGACGCCTACAAGAATGCAATCCGCGTTTGGACCGCGTACAACAATAATACGCAGGTCTCGCTGTTCGCCTCGAAGTTCAAGCTCAAGGACCTTGCGGTCAAGGCAGTCCGGATGGAGGCGCGTGAGAGTGCGTGGATGGTGGCGGCCATGACGATCGGCGACCACGCGCACATCTCCGGCATCAAAAAGGCGGTGACGCTCGACAGGACCTACACGGCGCCTGCGCTCTCCGCGCCTCTCCCGGCGGTGCCTGCGCAGGCGGTACCTAAGAACATCATCCTATTGATCGGCGATGGCATGGGGGGCGGCGCGGTCGAACTGACCTCACGGTATCAACACAAGGCCGATGGACGTCTGGTGATGCAGCAGTTGCCGGTTTTCGGTCGCGCCCATACGGTGTCGCAGGGATCGAATGTGACGGATTCCGCTGCGGCGTCGACGGCGATGGCAACTGGCAGCAAAACGAAAAACGGCCGTCTCGGGGTTGATCCCGACAAGCGCCGTCTCACGTCGATTGCCGAACTGGCGCGACAACAGGGACGCGCGGTCGGCATCATCACGTCCGACGCGATTGTCGGTGCCACGCCCGCCGGGTTTTACGCGCATGTCAATAGTCGGGGTTATTATTCGCAGGCTGCGGAGTTTGCCGCAGCGAGCGGGTTCGAGATTTTGATCGGTAATGCGAACGGCAGGGTGTGGTTTACTCCCAAGGACAAAGGGGGCAAGCGGAGCGATACGCGCAATGTGCTCGCGGAGATGGAAGCGGCGAGGTATGCGGTGATTGAGAATCAAGAGACTTTTGAGCAGGTGTCGGCTGATCGACGAGTGCTAGGCTTCATGGCCAAAGGTACGCTGGATAATGAAACCTGCTTGGGGCGTCTGACGGAGACCGCGCTTACGCGTCTCTCGCGCAATGATAAGGGCTTTTTCATGATGGTCGAATGCACCATCACTGACGGCGGTGGCCACGGCAACAATCCCGAACTCACTGTCCGCGGTACGTTGCAGGTAGACTGGGCGGTCCATTCGGCAGTCGAATTTGCCCGGAAGCATGGCGACACGCTTGTGGTGGTGACGGCCGACCATGAGACCGGTACGCTGACCTCAAGCCTGAAGGACGGCAAACTGACCTTCGATTATGCGACTACCAGCCATACCGACATTCCCGTGTATGTCTTCGCGTACGGTCCGGGCGCGGAACGCTTCGGGGGACTGATCGACAACACCGACATAGCCCGGAACATCGCGGCGCTCTGGTCGCTCACCCTGCCGCCGCCCGGCGACGTTCAGCCCGATCCGGAAAAATAGACGAGCAGGCTGACACCGTTGAAGAGCGTGTGCATGACGATCGGTGTTAGGATGGATCCGGTCACGGCGTATCCCGCTGAGAAAGCGACGCTCAAGGCGAGCAGCGGCAGGAACGATGGCGCATGCAGATGCACCAACGCGAAGTAGGCACCGGAGAGCAGGGCCGCATACGCAAAGCGACGGTGTCGCAGTAGTACCCGGAACAGGATGCCGCGAAAGATAAGCTCTTCTACGACCGGCGCGATGAACACCGCCGCCGCAATTAGGCTGAGGCGCATGCCGCAGGGCACGCTGTCATCCGTGAGCAACAGGAATACCTCCTGCGGCGGTTGTTCCACACCGAGGGCATCAAGTGTCGCGCTAACGCCTAGCGAGATCGCGGCTACCGGCGGCAGAGCGGCCAGTCCGAAGATCAGGCCCTTCAGACTCGTACGCCGTGCGGTGTGACGTGGACCGATGAACGTAGGCGCGAACGCGGTGCGCGCGTAAATGAGCGACGACGCCACGGCGCATCCGCCGAGCAGAGCGTAAAGCAACGCACCGACCAGCAGCGCATGTGCCTGAGCCGGTTCCGTTCGGGGCGCACTGAGCAGCGGGGGGAGCGCGAAAAAAAGAGTTGCGGCCAGTACAAACTGGACCGCAACCGTACCAAATGGCCCGCGCCTCAACTCCGGATGCACGGCGGGCTTGAGGCGTCGTGTTTGCACCAGCCCCAGCAGAATCAGGTCAACGCTGATCCCGAGTAGCAGCGCGCCGCCTGACAAGATAGTACAGAGCAACTGTGTCAAGAGTCACGACCCAACCAATTCTTAACCATGAAACACATGAAACTTCATGAAAATCAGGGGCGCTTTTGGTGCAATTTTTTCGCCGAACTCGCGGAGCACCGGGAGGGGCAAGCGTCTGCTTGCCAGCGGACGAGCGACGCCCGTCCCTCCCATCGCTCCGCACTTGAACGTTGAACACGTCCCACTCGCACTAATGCACTAATGAACTAACGCACTAATTAACTAATTAACTAATGCACTAACGCTAGCCCTGCTTCTGTGCGTCGAGATCGCGCATGGCTTCGCGGCGGCTGAGCTTGATGCGGCCACGGTCATCGACACCGATGCACTTGACCGTCATCTTGTCGCCGACCTTGCAGATGTCCTCGACCGAACCGATACGGCGATCAGCGAGTTCGCTGATGTGGCAGAGGCCGTCCTTGCCGGGCAAGATTTCGACGAAACAACCGAACTCCTTGATGCCGGTGACGGTGCCCTCGTAAATCTTGCCTTCCTCGGCCTCGGCGGTCAACGAAGCGACCTCGTGCTGGGCAATGCCCAACGACTCGGCGTTGTTGGCGAAGATGCTGACCGTGCCGTCGTCCTCGATGTCGATCTGCGCACCGGAGATTTCGCAGATGCGGCGGATGTTTGCGCCGCCGGGGCCGATCAACGCGCCGATCTTGTCCACGGGGATCGTCATGACGGTGATGCGCGGCGCGTGAGCGGCGAGTTCCGCACGCGGCTCGGGCAGCACTGAGGCCATGAAGTCGAGGATATGGAGACGGCCCTGCTTGGCGCGCGCCAGCGCAGCCTCGACGACGTCCCATGTAAGCCCGCGCAGCTTCAGGTCAACCTGGAAGCCGGTGATGCCCTTGCGCGTTCCGGCCACCTTGAAGTCCATGTCGCCGCAGTGGTCTTCGGAGCCGAGGATGTCGGTGATCAGAATCTTCTGGCTCTCGTCCTTGCTGGTGAAGAGTCCCACCGAGACGCCGGCGACCGGTGCTTTGATCGGGATGCCGGCATCCATCAGCGCCAGCGAACCGACGCAGATCGAGGCCATGGATGACGAGCCGTTAGAGCCCATGATGTCCGAGACCACGCGGATGCTGTACGGATAATCCTGCGGCACGACCGGCGCGAGCGAACGCTCAGCAAGAGCGCCGTGGCCGATCTCGCGGCGACCTGTGCTGCCGAGACGGCCGACTTCGCCGACGCAGTAGGGCGGGAAGTTGTAGTGCAACATGAAGGACTTGCTGGGGTCGCCGCCGGTGATGGCGTCGAGTTCCTGCGCGTCCTTCTTGGTGCCGAGCGTGACCGACCCCAGGGCTGAGGTTTCGCCGCGATCGAAAATCGCCGAGCCGTGAGCACGGGGCATGACACCGATCTGCGCATAGAGCTTGCGGATCTCGTCGTTGGCGCGCCCGTCGATGCGTTTGCCGTCCTCAAGGATGTTCCTGCGGACGAGGTCGATCTCCATCGTGTCGAAGAACGTGACGAAGGAAGCAGCGTCGATTTCTTCCGGCCACTTCTCCATGGTTTTCGCCAGCAACTCTTCCTTGATCGCTGTGACAGCGTTCTGCCGTTCCAACTTGTCGGCGATGAGCAAGGCCTTGCGCAAGGCGGATTCACCATTGGCGTAAAGGAACGCCATCTTCTCCGCGTCGGGGGCGACCTCCGTGATCACCTTTTCCGGCTTGCCGAGCATCCGGCGCAGTTCGTGCTGGGCGTCGACGATTTTGACGACCTCTGCGTGACCGAACTTCATGGCGGCGAGGAAATCCTCTTCAGAGATTTCGTCGGCGCCGCCCTCCATCATCAGGAAACGCTCGCGTGTACCGGCATAGATCAGGTCGAGGTCGCTCTCTTTGCGCTGGGTATGCGTGGGGTTGATCACGAATTCGCCATTGATGCGGCCCACACGCACACAACCGACCGGTCCCATGAAGGGAATGTCAGAGATATGGAGGGCGGCCGAGGCGGCGTTGACCGACAGGATGTCGGTTTCATTTTCGCCGTCCGCCGAAAGCACCATGTTGTTGACCTGCACGTCATTCCGGTAGCCTTCGGGGAAGAGCGGGCGGATGGGGCGGTCAGTGATGCGGGCGGTGAGAATCTCCTTCTCGCTCGGACGTGCCTCGCGTTTGAAGTAACCGCCGGGGAAACGGCCGGCCGCGTAATACTTCTCGCGGTACTCGACCTGCAGCGGGAAAAAGTCGACGCCTTCGCGCGGCTTGTCGGTGCAGGTCACCGCAGAAAACATCAGAGAATCACCCAAGCGGCACACCGTAGCACCAGCAGCCTGACGGGCGAGCAATCCGGTCTCAATAGTCATCGTGGCTCCGCCCACCTGGACGGAAACCGAGGTTGTGTCTTTCATCTATGCTTTACCTTTCAGCGAACAAGGACCGGAAAGCTCATGTGCCGGGAAAGACGGCGTGCTCTGAGAATGATGAGGTGTTCGTGGAAAGGTTCCGCGTGCGCGGAAACAAGCGCGGCCGCGCGGCGAGGTACGCCTACGCGGCCGATATGCAACAGCTTAGCGGCGGAGTCCCAGTTCCTTGATGATCTTCTGGTAAACGGCCTCATCCTCACGTTTGAGGTAGTCAAGCAGACTGCGGCGGGTGTTTACCTTACGGATCAGTCCGTAACGGGAACTGTGATCCTTCTTGTTGGCTTTCAGGTGCTCAGTCAGCATCTCGATCTCTTTGGTGAGAACGGCGATCTGGACTTCGCTCGAACCGGTGTCGCGCTCGTGGCGCTGGAATTGCTTCCGAATAGCTGCTCTATCGATCTGGCTCATAAGTATGCTTTGCGGTCCTTGCTCCGCGTTGTTCTTTTTTCTGTTAACTTTCCGGCGCACACTATAAAGAATGTCCCCGCCACATGTAAAGCGCAAATCAGGCCGGAAAAGCCAGACCACCCGCAGCGGGGAATGTCTCCTTAGACGCACCGCAGGAAAGGCCGTAACGATACGTGAACAGGCCCGGCATGTCAAGCGGCAGATGTGTGGGCTTGCGCCATTTTTCAGGCCGAGTCAAACAAGGCGCGACGACGCGGTCCGTTAAATAAAAAAGGCACCGTAGGTTTTTTTTGAGGTGATGAATTTTTTTTAAAAATCCCTGTTGCGTACCCCCGGTCAATGTGATAAAGTCACCCCCACTCTTTTGAAGCGGGTGTAGCTCAATTGGTAGAGCGCGACCTTGCCAAGGTCGAGGTTGTGGGTTCGAGACCCATCACTCGCTCCATGTTTTTTATGGGGGTGTAGCTCAGTTGGTAGAGCAAGTGACTCTTAATCACTGGGTCCACGGTTCGAGTCCGTGCACCCCTACCATGGAGAAACCGGCGCGTCGCCGGTTTTGTCAGTTAGGAGTCAGGAGACGGGAGTCGGTGGCTGGGCATGGCGACATGGCTGATGGCAGATTCTTGGTTCCTGACTCTTGATTTTTAATGTGTCAGGGACGAGTGTAACAGAGATGGACGTCGTCATTCTGTTGGGAGCGCCGGGGTCGGGCAAAGGAACGGTTGCTGGGCGGCTGGTGGCTGCGGATAAGACGCTGCGGCATGTGTCGAGCGGTGATCTGTTGCGTGACGCGGTGAGGCGTCATACGGCGGCCGGGGACGAGGCCGAGGCTTATATGAAGCGTGGCGAGCTGGTGCCTGACGCGCTCATCGCGCGGCTGGTCGCCGAGTTGATGGCGGAACTCAAAGGTCCACGTGTTTTGTTGTTGGATGGATTCCCGCGTACGGTGGCGCAGGCGCAGATGCTTGATCGCACGATTGAGGATTGTGGTGCGTCGTTGTCTGCGGTGGTGTTGCTGGATGTGCCCGACGAGATTTTGGTGAATCGGATTGCTGGGCGCAGAATCTGTCCGGCGTGCGGGGCTGGGTATCACGTGACCAACATTCCGCCGCGGGTGGATGGCATCTGCGATGCCTGCGGGGGTGCGTTGAAGGTGCGCAAGGACGACAACCCCGAGACGGCGAAAAACAGGCTGGCCGTCTATCAGGCACAGACGGTGCCGTTGATTGAATTTTACGAGGCGCGCGGTGTGTTGCGGCGCGTGCAGGGAACTGGACCCATTGACGAGATTGTAGAGAGGGCCAGGCGCACTTTTTGATGAAGATCCCTTTAAAGAACGCTGCGGAGCTGGATGCGATGCGGGAGAGTTGCCGGATGACTGCTTCTGTGCTGGGGCAGGTGGCGGCGGCGGTCCAGCCCGGCGTGACGACGGGCGAGTTGGATGCGCTGACCCGGCGGCTGATTGCGGGCATGAACGCCAAACCCTCTTTTTTGGGCTACCGGGGGTATCCGGGAGCGATATGTATTTCTATCAACGACGAGGTGATTCACGGTATCCCTGGGCAGCGGGTTGTCCTGCCGGGGGATGTGGTGAGCCTGGATGTCGGGGTGTATTACAAAGGATTCCACGGGGACAGTGCCACGACCGTAATGGTCGGGGTGACGGACCCCGATGTGATCCGGCTCGTCGAGACGACGCGCCGGGCGCTGGAGGCGGCGGTGGCCGCAGTCCGGCCCGGGTGTCGGCTTTCCGATGTCTCTCACATGGTTGAGGGCATCGTGCAGGCGGGCGGTTGTTCGGTGGTGCGGGATTTTGTCGGCCACGGCGTGGGGCGTCACCTCCACGAAGATCCGCAGATTCCCAACTACGGGGCGCCGGGGCGCGGCCCCGTCCTGAAGCCCGGGATGACGTTGGCGATTGAGCCGATGGTCAATCTGGGGCGGTCGGATGTGGCGGTGCAGGATGACGGGTGGACAGTTGTTACGCGAGACGGGAAACCGTCCGCGCACTTTGAGCACACCGTGGCCGTGCTTGAAGAAGGTGTGGAAATTCTGACGCTGGCATGAAGATTTTTCACATTTTTAGGGTAGACAAGTCAACGGACTTTTGGTTAAATCCAACACCTTTTTTGAACGAGGAATAACAACCATGAAAGTTCGCAGTTCAGTGCGACGCATTTGTGAGCGTTGCCGTGTGGTGCGCCGCAAGGGTATTGTGCGTATCATTTGTACAAATCCTCGCCATAAGCAGCGTCAGGGTTAACTGGAGAAGACAACCATGCCGAGATTGATGGGTGTGGATGTTCCGGGCAGAAAGCGCGTCGAGTACGCGCTCCGGTATATTCACGGAATCGGTCCCAAGCGGGCCAGCGATGTGGTCGAGAGTTGCAAGATCGACCCGGCTAAGAAGGCTGACGATCTGACCCCGGATGAGATCCGGCAGATCGTGGCTTTCATTCAAGAGAACTACCGGGTCGAGGGTGATCTGCGCCGTGAGGTTTCGCAGAACATCCGTCGGCTGATCAGTATCGGCACCTACCGCGGCCTGCGTCACAGGCGCGGCCTGCCGGTCCGCGGACAGAGGACCCGTACGAATGCGCGGACCCGCAAGGGCGGCAAGCGGACGGTGGGTGCGGTGCGCGACAAGTCGGCACGCGCGGCGATGAAGGCCAAGGCAACAAAATAAACCCGGCGACGGCAGGGCGCGGGTTCGCTCCTCTCGAGGATGGGAACCGGTGCCGTGTCCGCCACACATTTTTGAGGCTGAATACGCATGAGCGAAAAAGCTGTGAAGCAAGAACAAGAAGAGAAAGCGGCCCCCGAGAAGGCTGCTGCTGAGAAGGTGGCGGCTCCTGAGAAGGAAGCAACCCCTGAGCAGGTGGCTATGAGCGAGGCGCAGGCCGTGATGGCTGAGGGCGACGAGCCCGCCAAGGTCGCCGATACCGCCAAGAAGAAGGGCAAAGGGAAGTCGATTCCTGCGGGAATCGCCTTTGTCCGGTCGACTTTCAACAACACACTGGTTTCAATCACGGATGCCCGCGGCGGCGTGATCGCGTGGAGTTCGGCGGGCAAGGCCGGCTTCAAGGGATCGCGCAAGAGCACCGCGTTCGCCGCCACCATGGTGGCGCAGGATGCGGCCCGCCAAGCGATGGCCAAGGGGATGAGCGAGGTGGAAGTCAGGATTCAGGGCGCAGGAGCGGGACGTGAGTCGGCGGTGCGGGCGATCCAAGCCGTCGGTATTCAAGTGACGCTGATTAAGGACTGCACGCCGATCCCGCACAATGGGTGCCGTCCGCGCCAACGGAGGAGAGTCTAACATGGGCAGATACACAGGTCCCGTTTGCCGCATTTGCCGGCGTGAGGGGCAGAAACTTTTCCTAAAGGGTGCGCGTTGCTATATGGCCAAATGCGCCATTGAGCAGGGGCACCCGGCACCGGGCCAGCATGGCGCCCGCCGCAGCCGCAAGATGTCGGACTACGGTGAGCAGCTCCGCCAGAAGCAGCGCCTGCGCCGCCAGTTTGGCATGCAGGAAGGCCAGTTTAAGCGCTTCTACAAAGAGGCGATGCGCCGCAAGGGCGTCACCGGCGAGTTGCTGCTGCAGTTGCTCGAGACCCGCCTAGACAACCTTGTCTATCGCCTTGGCTTTGCGTCGTCACGCCGCTCGGCTCGTCAGTTCGTGCTGCACGGCCATGTGTCGGTGAACGGCAAGAAGGCCTCCGTGCCTTCCATGATCCTCAAGGTCGGTGACGTGATTGAAGTCCGTGACCGCCCGCGTAGCCGGGATCTTGCCGCGCGCAGCCTCGAGGCCGCCACCACGCAGCAGATGCCCACGTGGCTCTCGCTGGACCGGAAGGCCTTCCGCGCTGAAGTTCTGAGTATCCCGACGCGCGAACAGATCGCGCCGATTGTGGATGAGCAGGCTATTGTCGAGTTGTATTCGCGCTAAGCGCGCGTGCCGATGGCCGCGGCCCTCCCGGGGCGCGCGGCCCGAAAGGACGGAAACATGCCGATTCGTTTGAGTCGTTTTGAAATGCCCCGCCGTGTGCAAAAGGAAGAGAACACGGCGACCGCTACCTACACGCGCTTCACTGCGGAGCCGTTCGAGGTGGGCTACGCCCGCACCATCGGAAATTCGCTACGCCGTGTCCTGCTCTCTTCGATTGAAGGCGTCGCGATCACTTCTGTCAGGATCGAGGGTGTCAGCCATGAGTTTACCTCGATGCCCGGCGTGAGCGAAGACGTCACCGACATCATCCTGAACCTGAAGCGTGTGCTGCTCAAGAGCTACAGCCGTACCCCGGTCTGGCTCAAGCTGAACCGCAAGGGGCCCTGCGTGGTCACTGCCGCGGATTTCGCGGAGGACAATGCGGTCGACGTGCTCAACCCGACGCAGCATATCGCCACGCTTGACGCAGATGGCGTGCTGGCGTTGGAGGCGGAGACCCGGGTTGGTCGCGGTTTCTGCCCGGCCGAGGGGAACAAGGGCGATGAGCAGGAGATCGGGCGCATCCCGATCGACAGCGTCTTCTCGCCGGTGTCGCGCGTGAACTTCACGGTGGAGCATACCCGCGTGGGCCAGCGCACGGACTACGAGAAGCTGATTCTCGATGTCTGGACCGACGGACGTGTCTCGCCGGAGGATGCACTGAAGACCGCCGCCGCCGTGCTGCGCCACCACTTGGATGTGTTCGTGGATTACAGCGACGAGATCCTGGAGTTCGAGGATACGGAGAAGAAGGTCGATGAAGAGCGCGACCGCCTGCGCCGTGTCCTGAATATGAGCGTCAATGAGATCGAGCTGAGCGTCCGCGCCGCCAACTGCCTGAACAACGCCAACATCACCACAGTCGGTGAGTTGGCCATGAAGACGGAAGCGGACATGCTGAAGTATCGTAACTTCGGCAAGAAGTCGCTCAACGAGATCAAGGACAAGCTGACCGAGCTGGGGCTCTCTCTCGGATACAAGGTCGATCCAGAGCTGCTCGAAAGCAACAAGCAAACGCAAGAGCAAGCGCCGGCGCAAGTACAGGCGCCAGCACAAGCAGATTGAGGTTTTGAAACATGCGTCATAAGAGAATTGCTAAAAAGTTCGGGCGCTCGACATCGCACCGCAAGGCGCTGATGAGCAGTCTGGTGACGAACCTGATTATCAACAGCAGCATTAAGACTACGCTGCCCAAGGCCAAGCAGGCGCGTCGTGATGCCGAGAAGATGGTTACCCTGGCTCGTAAGGGCACGCTGGCGGCCCGCCGTCTGGCGGCTTCCCGCTTGCAGAGTCCCGCCGCCGTGCGGATACTTTTCGATAGCGTGGTTCCGGCTATGGACGGTCGGCCTGGCGGCTACACGCGTATCTATAAGCTCGGGCATCGCACCGGCGACGGCGCCGAGATGTGCCTGTTGCAGTGGGTCGTGACGCCCAAGAAGCTCGACGAGCCGGCCGAAGCGGCTGCGCCCGAGGTCAAAGGCGAAAAGAAGGCGAAGGCGAAGGCGTAACCCTTGCGGGCTGCACGTGTGCGTTGCGCGCGCGTGAAATGAAAGACCGGATGCCGCAAGGTGTCCGGTCTTTTTGTACCAGGGACAGGCTTGGATGCTGAGGTATGAGAAAGAAGCCTGGGCGGAACGGCCCGGAGTGGTGATCGCCGGTGTAGATGAGGCCGGGCGTGGATGCTTGGCCGGTCCGGTGGTCGCGGGAGCAGTCACGATGGCGCTCGACCTCGCCGAAAGCCTTTATGTCGACAGTCTGGCGGGCCTGACTGATTCGAAGCAACTCTGCGCTTCGCGCCGCGAAACCTTCTACGATATTTTGACCGCCACGCCGGGGGTGGTCTGCGCTACCGGCTGGTGCAGCGCAGCGGAGGTTGACCGCCTGAACATCTTGGCCGCGACATCTTTGGCGATGCGCCGCGCATTGGAGGCGCTACCCGAGATGCCCGGTCTCGCGCTGGTGGACGGGTTGCCAGTCAAGCGGTTGCCCTGTGCCTCCGTCGCGATTGTGCAGGGCGACGCCAAGAGCTTCCTGATCGCGGCCGCCAGCGTGGTTGCGAAGGTCAGCCGCGACCGCTATATGGTGAGGGTCGCCGAGCGCTATCCGGAGTACGGTTTCGCTGAGCACAAAGGGTACGGCGTCCATGCGCACGTGGCTGCGCTCTTCCGGCATGGCTCCTGTCCCGAGCATCGCCATACCTTCCGCCCAGTGCAGGATGCCGACCAAAAGTTGCCCGGTTTTGAGTTCTGACCCTATTGGCTCAACTCCATTGGCGGTCGTTGGCCCACTCGGCGTCCCATTGTTCAGTGGAGGTCCAGGGGTCGGGGAATTGCGGGTGGCTTTTTTCTTTGATGAGTTCCTCGTTGAGCGCCTCGATGCCGAGGCCCGGGGTGTTGGGAACCGCGATGAAGCCGTCCTTGATAAGCGGTTTAGGCAGCCCGGTCACTAGATTCTCCCACCACGGCACATCGACGGAGTGTACCTCCAGCGCGGTGAAGTTGCGCGTGGCGGCAGCCACATGCACAGCGGCCATGCAGGCAATCGGGCTCTCGGCCATGTGGATTGCCATGGCGACACCGTGGTCTTCAGCGAGATCACCGATCTTTTTGGTTTCCATGATGCCGCCGGCGGAGAGCACGTCGGGATGAACCACCGCGATGCCGCCCGATTTGAACAGGGGCATAAAGCTCTCTTTGAGGTAGATGTCCTCGCCGGTGGCGATTGGCGTTGTGGTGGCGTTCGCGAGCCGGACATACTGCTCGGTCAGTTGCCACGGCACCGGGTCTTCCATCCACGCCAGATTGAACTTCTCCAAGCGTTTGGCCAACTTGATGCAGTCTTCCAGCGGGACATGGCCGATGTGGTCGATGGCGAGCGGAATCTCGTAACCGATTTCGGCGCGCACGTCGGCCATATACTGTTCGAGGAAGTCGAGCCCCTGCTCGGTGATGTGGATACCGGTGAAGGGGTGGGCGGTGCTGAAGAGGTCGTACGCTTCACCGCGCATGGCGCGTGGATCGATCGAACCATGCGGCGTGCTGAAGACGGTCTTCTTGTAGTGGCGCATGGTCTCAAGGAAACCACCGGGTGCGCTGAGACAGCCGGGCTTGTCCATGAGCAGCTCGATGCCGAGATCCATTTTGAGGTAGGTGAAGCCCTGCGCCATGCGCTCCTTGAGTGCCTTGCCCATGTCGCGGCCGCCGCCCTCAGAGTCGGTATCGCAGTAGATGCGCACGGTGTCGCGGAACTTGCCGCCGAGGAGTTGCCACACCGGCACGCCCCACGCCTTGCCCGCCAGATCCCAGAGCGCTACCTCAATGCCACAGACGCCGCCGGCCTGACGCGAGTGGCCGCCGAATTGCTTGATGCGGCGGAAAATCTTTTCCACGTTGCAGGGGTTCTCGCCGAGGATGCGGCTCTTGAGCATCGCGGCATAGGTGCGGCTTGAGGCGTCGCGCACCTCGCCGTAGCCGATCAGCCCTTGGTTGGTGTAGACCTTGATAAGCGTACAGCGTTTGGGTGCGCCGTCGATATCGGCAAAGCGCATGTCGGTGATTTTTAGCGTGGAGGGGTCGATTGTCTTGGGCATGTTTGATCCTTGGATTTATGGGTGACGCAGGCGCGGCAACGCCCGCTCGTCCGTATGGTACCATAAAGCGTCTTTCCGCGCCTAGCCCGGCGAATTCACTTACCGATTACTCGTTTACCAGACTGAAATCAACGTTCCGGTCATGTAACGCACGGCTAAGACGGTGTTGCCGCCAACTTCCGTGTATTTCGCTTTGATTCCGGCGTTGGGGGTGCCATCCAGTGTGACGCTCACCGAACCCGGTTTCGTAAAGGAAGCGGTCGGCACTTGCAGCAGCGGCAAAGAGGCCAGCAAGTCCGTCTGCGTGTACCCCGACAGGGCGACCGTCAGCGCACTGCTCGCCATACAGTCGTTGACCTCCAGCGGCGTGGTCGCACCGTCCGCCTTGGCGCGCGCGAACGCCGCACCGTCAGCCAGCGTCACCCGCGCCACGCTGCCGGTTCCCGCCAGCGCCGCGCCCGATGCCACCGTCAGACGAGTCGTATCGGGCAGCGCCAGCGTGCCATCGATCCGAGACACCCCGGCCTGCACCGTCACGGCTTCATTGAACGTCAGGATTCCCTCCAACACCGACACCGGTCCGGTCGCGCTGCGCGTGCCCGACACCGTCAGCGTGCCCGCGCCCTTCTTTGTGATGGCACCCGCCTCGCCGACAGCATTTTTCAGCTCCGGCACGGTGCTCACCGCATGCCCGTCCGTGTCCACTACCAGCCCTTTGGCCGTCAGCCGCACATCGTCCAACGCTCCAATCAGTTGAGCGTCATTCCTCGCAGCCTGCAGCGTCCCGCCATCGAACAGCACCTCGCTCGCGGCTCCCGACTCGCGTTCGAACACGCTTTTGGCCTTCACCACGCCGTCTCCCGTCAACACAAACCGCGCCACACTGCCCGTCGGTCTCCCCACCCATAACTCCCCGCCGTTCAGATCCAGTAGCCCGCCCGACACCGTAAGTGTACCCCTTCCGGTCGCATAACGGGCAATTGCCAACACTCTGTCTGCGACGAAGAGTTCGCCACCGCTGATCGTCAGCGATCCCACCCCGCTGCTTCCCACATACACATATCTTCCGATCGTCCAGAAGCCATTGGTCAGCGTCATTTCGCCCACGCCGTTTGCATCTCTCCCAATATACAGGAAAACGTCCACCCTGTTTGTGCCTCCGCCCCCCTGTATCGCACCTTTCCCAGTTGTAGCGACAGCCACCTCTCGGAATGTATTGGAGCCGCCCGATACGTTCAACATGGCGGATGAATTGTGCGCACCATCGATTTTCAGATAGCTGTCAACATCACATTGCAAGTTCCCGGTCAACTCCAGATTGCTCGTGTTCTCTGTGATGTCCCAAGCCCCCACCGTCAGAGTGTTGGTCACCCACAGACGCCCGCCGTCAACCGTCGTGGTCGCGGCGGCAACGTGCATGTCTTTCGCTTCGCAGACGACATCCGCCATAGTCAGCACCAGATTGGTGACCGGCGAACCGGATCCTGGCTTGAACGTACATTTCTGCGTGCGAATCGTGCCGTTGGTGAACGTGACGCGTCCGCCCGAGGCCTCCCATATGAGCATGTTATCCTTTACTGTCCAGTCGTGCTGATTCATGACGAACAGCGTTTCATAATCCGTCAGCGGCGCTATCATCGACACGTCCTTGTTGGTCACGTCGCTACCGAACGTTACCCGCCAATTTTGTTTCCGGCTTGCGTCGTTGTTAAACACTGCCAAAGAGTCCGGCCCCGGCACTTGCCCGATATTCCAGTTGCCCGGCACGTCGAAATCCCCGACGCCGGTATTGCCGGCACCCTGCCAGCGGTTGGTGGAGATTTGTCCGTTTGCGGCAAGAAACCCTACCAGACAGATGAACGGCACATACGTGACCGCTCGCAACCGGTTTCCGATGTTCGTTTTCATGCTACTCTCCTGCTTATGGGGCGGTTGCGATGCACGCGCAACACACCACCGTTTTGTGACGGCCACCCGACGTCATATACACACCATATACTCCCCTGGGAAAAAATACTAGGCCGGTTTGCGCAATAAATAATCTCGATTTTGCGCAGAATCGCATTGACTTCCCGCTCATATTCTCCTACCATATCCGCAATCCGCAATCCGCAATCCGCAATCCGCAATCCGCAATCCGCAACCCGCAACCCGCAACCCGCAACCCGCAACTCCTAAATTCCCCCATGTCCCGTATTCTCCAAAGCATGCCGCAGGTCGCCGTTTTACTGCCGACGTCGTTTAAGGTCAGCCGCGACATGCGGCGCGGCGTTCTCCAGTACGTGCGCCGGTGTGGGCCGTGGGGACTGCATATCATCGAGGGGCGGCAGGGCGAGCAGAAGTTGATCCGCATGAGTGAATGGGGGTGTACTGGCATTATCGGTCGGCTGTATACTCCGGAATTGGTCGAGGCCGCCGCCCGTGCCAAGATCCCGCAGGTGCTGGTGGATTCTGAAGACCGTCGGCTTGAGAAGAGCCACCCGATCCACCGTCACAGCGTGGTGCGTAGCGACACCGCTGCGGTCGGCCGTCTGGCGGCTACGTATTTTTTGGAACGGCGCTTTGTCCATTACGCCTATGTCGGCGAGGTTCAGGGGCTCATGTGGTCCGTGCGGCGCGGCGAAGCATACGCGCGCGCGGTGCGCGAAGCCGGTTTTGAGTGCCGGATATACGGGACACTGACGACGGTCGAGCAGGAAGATGCCGGTTTGGAACGGCCCCGGCTCTGCGCCTGGCTGCGCGCGTTGCCCAAGCCCGTCGCCCTGCTCGCCGCGATGGACAACCGGGGACGTCAGGTCATCGACGCCTGCGCTTGGGCTGGGATCAACGTGCCGCAAGACATT
>JAKJHA010000256.1 GCA_022704125.1 Verrucomicrobiota bacterium
AACAACAGTTCGGAGGTGCGCGTGCATCTGGCCGGGCGCATGAATCTGCCGCCCTATCCGCGGTTGGGTGATGTGGTCAGCGAGATCGGTCCGCGTCGCGGCGGCAACGCGCAACCCGGCGACTTCTACGAGGACGAACGGAAGATCGAAGCGGTCAAGGCCGAGAAGAACATCCGGCTTTTCCTGAACACACGGGCACTGGCGGTCGAGAAAGAGGGGGCGCGCATCACGGCGGTCGTCGGGCGTCACATCGAGACCGGACAGGAGACCCGCTTCACTGCCCCGCTGGTTGCCGACTGTACCGGTGACGGTGTGATCGGCGTGCTGGCCGGTGCCGAGTACCGCTACGGTCGCGAGAGTAAAGAGGAGACCGGCGAGAAGACTGCTCCTGACAAAGCCGATAATCAGACCATGGGTTCGTCGGTGCAGTGGTACTCGCGCGAGGCGCAAGAGCCGGTCGCTTTCCCCGACATCGCATGGGCGCTGCCATTCACCGACGAGACGTGCGAACGCGTCAAGATGGGGGAGTGGACTTGGGAAACCGGCATGAATTACCATCAGGTCAACGAGTTCGAGCGTGTGCGTGACTACGGCATGCTGGTGGTCTTTTCCAACTGGTCGTTCCTCAAAAACCACTCAGCCCACAAGGCCGATTATGCCAAGCTCCGACTGGACTGGGTGGCCTACGTTGCCGGTAAGCGCGAGTCGCGTCGTCTGATCGGCGACTTCGTGCTGAAAGAGCAGGATCTGGTGAATCGGGTTGCCTATCCCGACGCCACAGCAGTGACGACATGGACAATCGACCTGCACTATCCCGATCCTAAGAACACCCGCAACTTCCCGGGCGCGGAGTTTAAGTCCATCGCCAAACATCAGGCGATTCACCCGTATCCGATCCCGTATCGCTGCCTCTACTCGAAAAACGTGGACAACCTTTTCATGGCCGGTCGCAACATCAGCGTGACGCATGTGGCGCTCGGCACGGTGCGCGTGATGCGGACTGGCGGCATGATGGGGGAGGTGATAGGTATGGCCGCCTCGATCTGCAAGAAGCACGACTGCCTGCCGCGCGATGTGTATGCGACGCACCTTGACGAACTCAAGGGGCTCATGACGCGCGGTGTCGGCACGGGCGAGCCGCAGCCGCCGCAACAATACAATCTCGGCGGCACCCTGATGAAAAAAGAGTGAGAGAAGATGAAAATCGATTCAATTGTCGTGTACCAAGAGGCATCGGTGCCCTACTTCCGCATGCGCAAGGAGCACATCGCACGGTTACGCCAGGCGTTTCCCGCAGCACGTGTGACGTGGTGCCACAGCGAGCGTTCCTGCCTGCGCACGCTGCCGCAGGCGCAAATCGTGGTGTCCTGGGCGTTCCGCCAAGAGTGGTTCGCGCGTGCGCCGCGGCTACGTGCGGTGCTCTCCAGCGCTGCGGGGCGTGACCTCTCGCCGCTTGATCCGCCGCAAGGCGTCACGGTACGCTACGGCACGTTCCACGGACCGTTGATGGCGGAGACAGTGCTGGGAATGATGCTGGCCTTCGAACGCGGTATCTTCACGGCTTACGCGCATCAACTCCGGGGCGACCTCTGGCCGAATTCGGCGCTGTACGGTACTGTGTGCCTGCTGCACGGATCGCATGCAGTGATCCTCGGCTTCGGCCACATCGGCAAGGCGATTGGCAGCCTGCTCAAGCCCTTCGGCGTGCGCGTGACCGGGCTCCGGCGTACGCCGCCCGCGCAATTGCCGCCGTGGTTCACTCCGGGTGACCGCCAACTCACGGCCGACCAACTCGACACCGTGTTGCCTGAAGCCGATCACCTGATTCTTGTCTTGCCTTCCGATACTGGCACAGACCGGATGATCAATGCCGCGCGGCTGGCTAAGCTGCCACGCCACGCGGTGCTCTACAACGTCGGTCGCGGTAATTGCGTCGATGAAGCCGCGCTGGCGCGCGCGCTCCAGAAGGGCACGTTGCGCGGCGCGTGCTTGGACGTGTTCGCGGACGAGCCGCTCACGCCGGATTCGCCGCTCGCGGCTGACCTGCCGGGGCTGGTACGGATGCCTCATGCGTCGGCGTTTGCCGACGAATACATGGACCGTTTCACGGATGAGATCATCGCGTGGCTGAAAAAATGAGCCGCAAAACTTATACCGTCCGGTCAGTCGAAGAGACGTGGCAGGTGGCCGCCGAGGTCGCGCGACAGCTTGTGCCGGGCATGGTGATCGCGCTGCATGGCGATCTCGGTGCCGGCAAGACGACCTTTGTCCAAGGGCTGGGCTTTGCATTGGGACTGAAACGTCCGGTGACTAGTCCGACCTTCACGGTCTGCACAGAACACCGCACGGCATCATTCACGCTGGCGCACATGGATCTCTACCGCTTGAACGGACCGGATGACTTGTTGACTATTGGCTACCCCGAATATCTGGAGAACGGGGCGGTGGTGGCGGTTGAATGGCCGGACCGCGCTGGCGACCTGATTCCGCCAGACGCGCTGCACGTCCGCCTGTCGCTCACTGACGACCCGGAGACGCGGGTGATTGAGGTCAGCCGCAACTCCTAAAGGCGGTGAGGCGATGAGGCTGTAAGGTTTTATTTCTTGGTTGATCTGTCTGATCAGCCCGATCCGTCTGATTTTTTCCAAAACCTTACAGCCTTACAGTCTTCTCGCGCACAGCGCGACAAAACGCCTAACTCCTAAATCCTCAATCCTAATTGCTAACTCCGCGCTCAGCGCGGCCGGCCCACCTGTCGATAGAACTCATACGCAGCAGCGGCTGCGGCATTGGCCAGATTGATGCTGCGCGCATGCGGGCCGGGCATGGGCAGCGTGACGAGGTGGTCACGGTACTCGTTGTAGAAGTGGGGTGGCAGGCCAGCGCCCTCGTTGCCGAAGACCAGCGCATCATACGGCTGGAAGGAGCAGTCAAAGAGCGTGCGTGTACCGTGCGTGCTGAGGAAAAAGAGGCGCGGCGGTTGCACGGCGGTAAGGAACGCCGGCCACGAATCGTGTACGGTCAGGCGCAAATGCTGCCAGTAATCCAGACCTGCGCGCCGGACATACTCGTCAGAAAGGTGAAAGCCCAATGGACGGATGAGGTGCAGCATGCAGTCGAGGCCCACACAGAGGCGACCGATCGCGCCGGTATTATGCGGAATCTGCGGTTTGACCAAAACAAGATGGAGCGGGGTTGTCATGTGTACAAGATACCGCCGAACGCCGTCGCCGTCAAAACGAGAGCGAGCACTAATCCGCGCTAGCGCGGCTGAGCGGCTGTGTGGCGCAAGGTTTTAACCTCATTTTTGTGACCACTGGGTGGTCACAAAAAGTTGCCGTTTGCCTCTTCTACAACTCCTGTGCCCGCAGGCGGAAGAAAAGTCGCGGATGATCCAGCCCATCGTTCGCCCTCCACTGGCCGCTGCCGGATGGCGATTCGATCATCGGAATCAGCGCGGCTGGGGACCAGTCGGTCAGGTCCTCGGTTGCCAGGACTTGCGTCTGAATCGGGTTCACGAAGGCCGGGTGCGAGACGATGGCGTCCCCGCCGGCCGGCGTGGTCAGCGTCAGCAGCGGAACCGTCAGCGACCCGGACGCCGTATCCGTCGCAAAGCGGAAGAGGTTGGCGACACCGTCTGTGGACTCCGCCGACAACCCGTAGATTCCGTTGGCGCTCGCCCAGACGTCGTAGGGTCTGTTGCTCTGGTACTCGTAGCACCCCATGTCCGTGGCGG
>JAKJHA010000022.1 GCA_022704125.1 Verrucomicrobiota bacterium
AATCCCGCAGAATCTAGTACGGTCCATTAGGGATCAGATCACAGGATTTTTAATTGAACCTTATGTAGAGTATACGGATCTGCCGATGGAACAGCCCTTCTTCCACGTGCGTTCAGTGGAGACGGCCCTCTCGGTGTACAACGGTGCCACGGTTGTCATGGGCGGCCTGATCACGGAAGACCGCAAGACGATGGAGGACAAGATTCCGTTCCTTGGCGATTTGCCGTACATCGGGCGTCTCTTCCGGAGCCGTTCCGAGCAGTCGGTTAAGCGTAATCTGCTGGTCTTCGTGACGGCGCGTCTGGTGGATCCTGCCGGCCGCGTGGTGAAGACGGGTGGCGAGTCTGCGTTGCTGGCGGCGGGTACGCCCGCAGCCCCGTCGGAAGGCGGTGCGGCACCGGCGCCGGCACCGGCACCGGAAGCGGCCCAGTAAAGTCTGAAAAGAAGGCGCGCCCCCGCAAAAAAGGGGCGCGTTGGTCGCCAGCAGTGTGTGCGGGATGGGGTGGACGGGAGTCCATCCCTCCCCCTGTTTTTTATTCCCCTGTTGACGGCCCTGCATGGTCATACGTGTAGCGATAACCGGCGGCATTGCATGCGGCAAGAGCCTCTTTTCCCGGACCCTCGAGCAATTGGGTGCGGAACTGTTGGACGCCGACGACGTGGTGCACCGCTTGGAGGCGCCCGGCGGTGAGGCCGTGCCCGGTTTGGTGCGCCTGTTTGGCTCCTCCGTTCTCGATGAGCGGGGCGGGATCAACCGCACCGCGCTCGCAGAACGCGTGTTCAGCGATCCCGAGGTCAGGCGGCAGGTGAACGCGGTCGTGCATCCACTGGTGCGGACGGCCCTGCGGCACTGGCTGGAGGAACCTTCAGACGCACTGAGGATCGCCGTGATCCCGCTTTTGTTTGAGGTGGGATGGACGGATGAGTGGGATATTATCATTTGCCTCGTTTCAAGCGAGGCGCTTCAACGTGAACGACTGATGCGTTTTAGAGGCCTGACCGATGAGCAGGCCCGTAAACGTATCGCCGCGCAGATGCCGGTTGCGGAAAAAGCCGCCCGATCGCATCTCGTGGTTCATAATGATGCCGATGCCGAGGCGTTGGCGAGGGAAGC
The DNA here is from genome assembly GCA_022704125.1 of Verrucomicrobiota bacterium. Lineage (GTDB taxonomy): Bacteria > Verrucomicrobiota > Kiritimatiellia > RFP12 > UBA1067 > DUPH01. The sequence continues at coordinate 1,115 of JAKJHA010000022.1, forward strand.
GCAAAAAGTCTACCGCTTCCTGATGGAGAAAGCCGATGAGTACAGAAAACGAGGCCCCTGAACAGAACACAACGACGGCCCAGACCGCCAATCGAGAAAATGGCGGCGACGCGCAACGTTCGAAATGGTCGCGTTTCGCGTCGCGCCCGCCGACCAGTCCGGTGGCGCGTCCTTCCGGCTCGGGGGATCGCGGCAAGCGCGGACGTGGAGGGAATGCCCGCCAGCGCCCGCAGAAGCATCAGGGCCGCGGCGGGCAGCGCGGTGGGGTACAGAAGAAACCGCTGGTGGGGCTGCCGGCCGATGATTATGACCAGCCCGATCTGCCGCCGCGTGCCGCCGTCCCGGCTCCCGATGCAAATGGCCAGCAAGCTGCATCGGCGGAGGGAGCGCTTGCCAACGGCCCCGTCGTCGAGGTCTACCAGCCGCCGGTCCCGGAGGATCTGCCTGATCTGTATCTGACCGACCTGCAGAAAATGGGAGTCGCTGAGCTGCTTGAGTTGCTGCCCAACGTCAATCCGGAAGAGGTCGGTTCGTTGCGCAAGCATGAGATTATCTTTGAGGTCATCCGCAGTTATCTGCGCCGCGGCGGCACGGTGATCACCAGCGGTGTGCTGGAGATCCTGCCCGACGGTTACGGTTTCCTACGCTCGCCCAAGAGCAATTATCTGCAATGCCCTGAGGACGTCTACGCCTCGCCGTCGCAGGTACGGCGCTTCGCACTGCGCACCGGCGATTACGTCGAAGGTCCGGTGCGTGACCCGAAAGAGAAAGAGCGGTTTTTCGCGCTTGGACGTGTCGACATGGTGAACGGCAAGCCGGTTGCCGATGCACGGCGCACGGTTCACTTTGAAAATCTTACGCCGCTCTTTCCGGACCGGCGCATCCGCCTCGAGACTACCGATACCGAGATCTCTATGCGCGTGATGGATATCTTCACCCCGATCGGTTTCGGCCAGCGCGGCCTGATCGTCGCGCCGCCGCGCACAGGCAAGACCGTGCTGCTGCAAAAGGTTGCCAACGCGATCTCGGCCAATCACCCCGAGGCTGTCCTGATCATTCTCTTGATCGACGAGCGCCCGGAAGAAGTGACCGACATGCAGCGCAATACCAAGGCGCAGGTGTTGAGCTCCACCTTCGACGAGGCACCGGAGCGCCATGTGCAGGTGGCCGAGATGGTTATCGAGGTTGCCAAGCGTCAGGTTGAAAACGACAAAGATGTGGTGATCCTGCTGGACAGCATCACGCGTTTGGCACGCGCCTACAACACGGTGCAGCCCAACAGCGGCAAAATCCTCTCCGGCGGTGTCGATGCCAACGCATTGCACAAGCCGAAACGCTTCTTCGGCGCGGCGCGCAACATTGAGGGCGGCGGCAGTCTTACGATCATTGCGACCGCGCTGATCGATACCGGCAGCCGTATGGACGAGGTGATCTTTGAAGAGTTCAAGGGCACAGGCAACATGGAGTTGAATCTGGACCGCCAGCTCGTGGACAAGCGTATCTTCCCGGCCATTAACATTGAGAAGTCCGGAACCCGCAAAGAGGAGCTGTTGCTCTATCCCGAAGAGTTGAACCGGACATGGATTTTGCGCCGCGCTCTTAATGGTGTGCCGCCGGTCGAGGCGATGGAGATGATCGTCAAGCGGCTCAAGGGCACGAAGAGCAACGCCGAGTTTCTGGTCAGCATCAAGGATACGTGAGGGTGCGTGTTCAACAGAGTTGAACCGCACCCGAAGGAGAATTTAGGAGTTAGGATTTAGGGGTTGTATTTTTTCCGGCACTGCCGATACTGCGGGTGCTGCTCTGCGCCGGACGGTCACCGGTCTCACGAAGCGCTGGGAGGAACGAGCGTTGCTCGTCCGGGCGGCGTTTCGCGCCGCCACTCGCGCGGTGTGCTTTTTTGCGTGAATTCGGGGTAGAGGCGTGTTACTCTATCTGACTTTTTTGATGCGGAAGAGACGAAAGTAGCGAAAGGTTTTGAAATCGGATGAAAGTGGATACCCAGAATGTCGGCCCGTGCAAAGTCAAGGTGATCGTAAAGGCCGAAGCGGATGAGACCCGTAAAGATTACGACGAAGTGATGAAGGTCTTTCTGCGCGAAGGACGCGTCCCCGGTTTCCGTCCTGGCAAGGTGCCGCGCGACATCATCAAGCGCGAGTTCCACGCGCAGATCACGGAGGAGATCCAGCGGCGGCTTTTCCAGGCCCTCTACAAGCCTGCGCTGGAGCAGGCCGGTGTCAAGATGGTGACGCTGCGTGATGTCGACAACATGCTCTTCTCGCCCGAGACCGGTATCACCTTTACGATGACGGTCGACACCGAGCCGGAGTTCGATCTGCCGAAATACAAGAAGATCCCGGTCACTTTCGATGAGCCGACCGTCACCGAAGCGCAGGTCGATGATCAGCTTGACCGGTTGCGCAAAGCCTTTGCCAAGTTTGAGGAGGCGTCCCCTGAATATGCGATCGCGGCCGGAGACTTGGTCAGCATCGATTTTGCGGGTCTTGTGGACGACCAGCCGATCCATGCGCTGGCGGAAGAGGCCAAGCCGATCTCCGAGGGCACCGGCTTCTGGGTGCAGGTCGAGGAGGGACGTTTCATCCAAGAGATTCTTGATGCACTCATCGGCGTGAAAGTTGGTGAGACTCAAGAGGTCAAACTCAAGTTCCCCAAGGATCATCCAATCGAAGCGCTGCGCGGCAAGAAAGCCGTGTATACCGTGACGCCCAAACTCATCCGTATGCGTCAACAGGCGCAGGACGCCGAGCTGCTGGCTCAGTTCAAGCTCGAAACGCTCGACCAACTGCGCGACCAGACCCGCACGCGTATGCTGGAGGCTGCGGTGCAGGCCGAGGAGCAGCGCCGCGAGCAGACGGTGATCGAGTTTCTGCTCAAAAAAGCCGATTTCGACCTGCCCGAGTCGCTTGTCGCGGAGGAGGTCAACATCGCACTCGACAGCATGATGAGTGAGGCGCATTACCGCGGTCTTACGCGCGAGGACTTGGAACAAAACCGTGATGCGATCATCGAGAACGCCACGCTCACCGCCAAGCGCCAGTTGCGCCTGCGCTACCTGTTCGGCCGTATCGCGGAGCAAGAGGGTGTCACGGTCAGCGAAGACGAGGTCGACGCCAAGATCCAGACGTTGGCCGCAGGACAACGTTCCACGCCCGAGAAGCTCCGTGCTCAGATCGAAAAGAACGACCGCATGGACCTGCTGCGTTCCCGGATCCGCGATGAAAAGACCGTGCGGTACCTGTTGGACGCAGCCAAGAAATAAGCGAGGCCCTACACTATGATCACCCCCCAAGACAGCATGCTCGTGCCGATCGTGGTCGAGCAGACCGGTCGTGGCGAGCGCGCCTACGACATCTATTCGCGGTTGCTGCAAGACCGCATCGTGTTCATCGGCACAGCTATCAGCGACGAGGTCAGCAACCTGATCATTGCTCAACTGCTTTTCCTGCAGTCTCAGGATGCCACCAAGGACATCTCGGTCTATATCAACTCACCGGGCGGTTCAGTGACCGCCGGTCTCGCCATCTACGACACCATGCAGTTCGTCACTTGCGATATCGCGACCTACTGTGTGGGTCAGGCGGCGAGCATGGGCGCCGTATTGCTGGCGGCCGGCACCAAGGGCAAACGTTATTCGCTGCCCAACGCGCGCATCATGATCCACCAGCCTTGGGGCGGCGCGGAAGGCAAGGCGACCGACATCAGCATTGCGGCCCAAGAGATCCTGCGTCTAAAAGACCGCCTCAACGAAATCCTCGCCGCGCACACCGGCAAGAAGGCCGCCACGCTGGCGAAAGATACCGAGCGCGACTTCTTCATGTCGGCTGACGAAGCCAAGACGTATGGGCTTGTCGACGAGGTTCTGGCAAAACGCGCGCAGGAGAAATAAGATGGCCCGTCGCTCTTCAACCTCGTCAGGCGACTTGACCTGCTCGTTCTGCGGCAGGAGTGCGCGTTCCGGTACGCTGATTATTCCAGGCCCCGACGTGAACATCTGCGAGGAGTGCGTCGACATCTGTTCCCGGATCATCAGCGAAAACGCACCGTCCACAGGGAAGAGCAACGGAGCGTCCGCGTTGCCGGCTCTCAAAGTGCCGCCGCCCGCCGAGATCAAGGCGTTCCTCGATCAGTACATCATCGGCCACGACCACACCAAGAGAATGCTCGCGGTCGCGGTGCATAACCACTACAAACGCTTGAACCAGCCGATTGGCGGCAAGTCCGATCTCTTCGCGGATGTGGAGATCGAAAAGAGCAACATCCTGCTCATCGGTCCCACCGGTTGCGGTAAGACGCTCTTCGCGCGTACGCTGGCGCGCCTGCTGGATGTGCCGTTTGCCATTGCCGACGCTACCACCATCACCGAGGCCGGTTACGTGGGCGAGGATGTCGAAAACATCCTGCTCTACCTGCTCCAGGCGGCGGATATGGACGTGGCCAAGGCCGAGCGCGGCATCGTCTATATCGATGAGATCGACAAGATCGCCCGCAAGACCGAGAACGTCTCGATCACACGCGACGTCTCCGGTGAAGGCGTGCAACAGGCGTTGCTCAAGATCCTTGAGGGCGTCATCTCGCGTGTGCCGCCGCAGGGCGGCCGCAAACACCCGCAGCAGGAGTACATCGCGATCAATACGCGCAATGTCCTCTTCATCTGCGGCGGCTCCTTCGTGGGACTGGAAACCATCGTGCGCCAACGCGAAGGGCGTCAGACCATCGGTTACGGCGAGCAGCATAAACATGCACGCAAACCCACCGCCAAGGACGGGCGTCCCGCGCCGCTGTCCGTGCAACCGGAAGACTTGATCCGCTTCGGCCTGATTCCTGAATTCGTCGGCCGTCTGCCGGTGATCACCTCGATGAGCGAGATGACCGAAGACGATCTGGTGCGTATCCTCACCGAGCCCAAGAACTGTCTGGTGCGTCAGTACCAGAAGTTGCTCGCGATGGGCGGTGTCTCGCTCGCCTTCGACGACGACGCGCTGCGCAGCATTGCCAAGCTGGCCATGCAACGCAAAACCGGCGCGCGCGGCCTGCGGGCCGTCATGGAAGATCTGATGATGGAGATCATGTTCGAGGCACCGGGCAACGCCAAGCTCAAGGATGTCCGCATCACCGCAGAGATGGTGAGTGCCCTCGACCAGGACGGCGGTGCCGCCGCCGCACGTCTGCTGGCGTGATGCCCGCCCGGCGCCCGCCCAGTGGGCGGGCTGGTTTCAGGTTTTCAGGTTTCATCGCGGAGTACCGGGGCGAGCGTCTGCTTGCCCGGCGGCAGTCACGCCGCCACCCAGCAAAACCTCTGCGTCTCCGCGTCTGCGTTAAAAACACTGAATTGGAGAACGAATAAATCTCGAAGATGTGGTATAACGTACGGTAAGGAGAAACATGCAAAGTCGTTTGATTGAATGTGTTTACCTGATTGTGCTACTGTGCGGGATGGTCGCGGGCGTGCCGATGGCCGTGAATGGTGCCGATGCTTCCGGACATGTGGCTCCGAAACTAATCGAGGTCTCGCGGAAGCATCCGCGCTACTTCGTCGAGGGTGCCACGGAGAAGACGTGGATTCCAATCGGCTGCAACGTCTGTTTCGATCGGCTCAACGTCTCGGACGCCGAGGTGCGCGCGAACTTCGAACGCTGGCTGCGGCGCTTTGCCGCGAACGGCGGCAACTGCATCCGCCTCTGGGCCGGACACCGCTCGCTCGAGGTGATGCCCGAGAAGCCCGGCGTGTGGGACGCCGAGAAGACGAAGACGATGAAGGGCATCGTCGCCCTCTGCGAGGAACTCGGCATCAAGGTGAAGATCACTTTCGAAAGCTTCCGGATGTGTCTCTCGCCCGAGGTGCAGGCGAAGACGGCGCAGCCGAAGGTGAACTTCGACTACAACGGCATCTTCAACCGTCCGCTCTACGCACCGTACGCGAAGAACGTTGCCGAGTTCTTCCGTTCGCCGGAGTGCCGCGCGATTTACCTTCGCAAGGCGCAGTACTTCAAGGACCTTGGCTTCGCCGATTCGCCTGCGGTCTACTGCTGGGAACTCTGGAACGAGATCAACTGCTGTGGCTCGATCGCCCAGTATTCGGAATGGTCCGAGTGGGCGCTCGATGAGTTGAAGCGGATGTTCCCGCGTCAACTCACAGTCAACAACCTCGGCAGCTTTTCCGACGTGGGCGCCTATCAGATGTATGACGCGCTCGCGCAGGAGAAGGGCAACGACTTCATGCAGATTCACCGCTATCTCGACACCGGAGCCTGCCTCGATGTCTGCCGCGCGTCGATGGACGTGGTGGCCGCGAGCGCGACACGCGAATTGCTCGACCGCTCGCCGAAGCCGGCGATCGTCGCGGAGATCGGCGCTGTCCAGGCGAATCATGCCGGACCCTTCCCCTACTATCCCTTCGACAAGGAGGGCACGTTGCTGCACGATGCCGTCTTCGCAGCGTTTTTCGCGGGGTCGGCGGGTTGCGGCCAGTTCTGGCATTGGGACCACCAGTACATCGATGGCAACAATCTCTGGTGGCATTTCGGACGCTTCGCGAAGGCGATCGAGGGCCTTGATCCAGTTACCGAAGAGATGAAGCCGTTCTACACCGAATCGCGGCGGTTGCGGATGTACGGTCTGCGCGGGAAGAAGACGTCCATCATCTGGTGCCGCGACAAGGTCAGCGACTGGCGGAGTGAACTCGTTGAGGGGAACCGCGCACAGGTTCTCTCGGATCAGGACGTGCCGTTCCGGAACTGCGATCTCGACTGCTATCTGCCTTGGGAGGACCGCCGGGTCACGGTCAAGGCGCCGCGGTTGCCAGCGTTCCGTCGCTCGATCGTCGTCCGTGTGCCCTCTGTAGCTGTCGAGGGCGTGGTCCGTCCGCACTGAGTGGGGGGCGAAATGAATCGAATCCAAATAGCGGGTGTCACCTTTGCCGTGGCGATGGTAGTGGGGAGCGTGTTGCCGTCGGAGGCGGCGCAGGATCTTCGTCCGCCGTTTGACAAGAGCGACTACAAGGGGCGCGTCGGCATTCAGTTGAATCCATGGTTCCCGCCGAAAAAAATGCCGATGCACGGGTATGGCGGACCGAATCGTCCGTACATACACCACGAAGGCGGGACATGGGATGTCTGGCGGCAGGCGATGGAGCTTTGCGCGAAATACGGCGTCGATACGCTTGTGCCGGAGATCAACGAGCCGGTGCATTACGCTTGGAACTGGAGCAAGATGTTGGAAGCGGCAGGAACGAACAAGCCGCCCGTGAAAATCGGCATGTTCTTCGGCTTTTATTCCAAGGACAAGGATGCGTGTATCGCGTCGATGAAGAAGGTTCTCGATCCTTATCGCGAGCTATTGAAGAGCCATCCTGCCGTGCTACGCGCAGGGGGGCATCCGGTGATGGTCGTCTATGCTTGGCACTTTCCCATGACCGAAATGAAGGAGATCTTTGACGTGCTCGACGCCGAGTTCGGCCGCATGGTCTATCTGCTGAATGTCAATGTGCTCGCTGTCAAGGCCGCACGCGAGGGCGGAAGTATCGAGAGCCAGGACGCGCGGTTCGAGAAATATCTGCGCGAGGCGTTGCCGTATTGGGACGGCATATCGAGTTACGGGACGGGTTTCCGTGTGCCGTTTGACGTGATCAAAAAGGTCATGCGAGATTTTCCGCAGAAGATCAACGAAGGTGAGGCGCTCTTTACATATCTCTGTCACTTCCAGATGGGGGGCAGCGAGGTCGATCTCTCGAAGACTTGGCGCGACCGTCTGGCGGGATGTTACTCGTCCGATCCCGATGCGATCATGCTGACGAATCTCCTCGACCAGTATGAAAACTCAGCGGTTTATCCCTGTTACGAACGGGAGGATCTGATCTTGCGCTATCTAGAGTGGACGCTGGAGAAATGGAAGGGGCGCAAGTTCGCACGCCGCAAAGAACCGGAACTTGTCGTCTGCAATCCGGTGTCCGTCCTTCTCGGCTGGCAGAACCTCGACTTTGAGGTTCTGGGCTTCCCGTTCGATGCGCCTGCGACGGATGTCTACGTCACGCTTGACGTGTGCGACACATCCGGGAAGCTCCTTCATTCTTTTGCGGAGCGTCGAATGGATTGTAACACATTCCGTGCGGAACGCTTTTCGCTTCCATCTACGCAATTCGCGGACGAACGCGGTGTCGTGCCGCGACTCCGCTATCGGTGGGCTGGACAGAATCGGGCGATGAATTACGGATCGATGACGCTGATCGATCCCTCGCTGAGGCCTTACCGCCTGTTCTGGGCGCGGTCGACCAAGAACGAACTTTTGGTGACGATGAAGACCGAATGGACGCTCGACAAGACGGGAGTTGGCGGCACACATCATCCGTCCTCCACGGGATACGCGCGGTTCAGCGCCCGTATTGGACCAACGTGGAGCGCTGGAGCAGCGTCCGGCTCTTCCCGCGCGGGCATCCGTCGCGATGGGCTCGAACTCCTTTATGCTGAAGACGAGAGCAGAGGTCTTTCACGGGAAATCACGGTGCAGACGCCACGCTCCGGCAGTGCGCTGCACTGGTATCATCTTGAGATGGAGAACGCCGGCGGTTACAAGTACCGCACGCTTCCGATTTGGGAGACGGATGGTTCGCGCGACAGGCCGGTCGTCCTTCCCGTTAAAAAAGAAGACGACACGATTGCCGATTTTACGATCGAGGGGGTACGGGTTCCGTTCTGGCATTATCCGATCGAGGAAGACTACGGCCGCTTACTCCTAGACATTAGCGGCTGGGAACACAACGGGCATATCCTTTCGGGCGATGCAGCGTACGGCGGCGGGCATCTCGGTTTTACGGGTTACAATCATTATCATAACGGGTTTACCGAGCCGTCTTCGGGTGGAGAGTATCGGTCTCTGTTCAAGCGCGATGCCAGTGGGCGCGGCTACCTTGCGCTCGACGGCACGAATGATTACGTGCAGGTGATGGGTGGCACGGCGTTTCCCGGCGCAAGCACGTATGAGATTTCCGTTCGTCCTGCGGAGTTGGGACGCGAAATGGGAGTCGTCTGCACGGCGAACAACCAGGTCAATATCGTTCTGATGCCGGATGGCACGCTACACGTGTCGCGGGAAAGCTCAACGGGAGAGACGGGCGGGGACACGCCGCCCCGCACGGTCAGCCGCACCGTCATGTCGACATCGCGGCTCACGCCGGGCGAATGGACGAAAATCGCTGTCACGTACGATCTGCGTAAACTCCGGCTATACCTGAACGGCAAGTTTGAAGGCGAGTCCGAGGTCGCCCCTGTCAAGGGCCACGAATGGATCAATTTCGTGATGATCGGCGCGAAATGTCGCACTCTCATCGGAAATGCCAAGAATCATTTCAAAGGCGATGTCCGCGCAATCCGAATGTACGGTCGCAATCTCTCACCGGACGAATTCATGTAACGGCGTATTTGCCTGCTTGCTTGATCGTGTACTTATCGTGCATTGCGCGACCGTGGAGAATTTATGTCGTCAAATCGACGCACACCGACATCGATGGCACTGTTTTTTATTCGGCCCCGACGAGTGGTGCGCATTCTTCTGCGTTGAACCGCATCCCGAAAAATCGTACACCCTGAGGTCGGGAGAGCGCCGGACGTTTCTTTTCACTCCTCAGGACGTGAAACAAAATGGTCGGAGCGGAGGGAGTTGAACCCTCGACCTTTTGGTCCCGAACCAAACGCGCTACCAGGCTGCGCTACGCTCCGACGTGAAAGACAGCAAGGGCTGAATTGAATAGACGCATAGATTAACGAATCTGCGCCCAATGTCAAAGGCAAAAGATTTTAAAAAACTGAACTAGAACAGGCTGTCATTCGGGAGCGGTGTGTGTCATACTTGACGAAACATGGTAAGTATCCTTCACATCATGCGGCGGTCGTACGGGTTGGTGCTGGCGTTGCTAGTGCTTTCGTCGGCGCATGCGGCGGTCACGATCAGCGAGTTTGTCGCCGATAACGATGGCGGACTGCTGACGTCCGCGGGCGAGGCCAGCGACTGGATTGAACTGCATAATAGCGGTCCCGGTCCGGTTGACCTCGGTGGTTGGTTTCTGAGCGACAACGCATCGGACCTCACCAAGTGGCGCATCCCGGACGGCACGTCGCTGGCGTCCAACGGCTATCTCGTGGTGTTCGCAGACAGCTCGCCCGTTGCTGTCACCAACGGTGAACTGCACGCCTCTTTCAGCCTCTCGAAGGATGGTGAGTTTTTAGGTCTGATCGGTCCCGACGGCACGACGTTGCACGATGCCTACCAGCCCGCTTATCCCCCGCAGATAAAGGGGGTCTCGTATGGCCGCGCGCCGCGCGTGTGCACGCCGGTTGATGCCACAACGCCTGTGCGCTACCGCGTGCCGAACGCCGCCGGTAATGCGCCTTGGCAAGAGGCCAACGGTGCGCTGGGCTTCAGTAGCCATGTCGGCGCTTACACCGTACGTTTCTATCGAATGACCAGTGCCATCGCGAATATCGATGTCGCCGAAAGCATGGTCGCGAATCCGTCCGCTTGGGCTACCGACCGAACCTATCCGGTAACCGGTGCTTACGAGATCATCGACTTTTACGAATCGAGTGACTCGGGGGCTTTCACCCACAACCTTCCCTTCCCGGGCTTGAATGTCGGAGAGAACATCAACTACTTTGTGGTCACGGCCGAGACCACGCTCTATGTGCCGCAAGCCGGGATGTGGACTTTTTGCGTCGGCAGTGATGACGGCTTCCGCCTGCGGATCGATGGTCATGGAGTTTCTTTCTCCACTGAATTTGCGGCCGGGCGCGGATTCGGTAACACGCTGGGCGTCTTTAATTTCCCCGTAGCCGGCACTTATGCGCTTACGCTCTCCTATTTCGAAAACACGGGCGGCGCGGCACTTGAATTCTCTGCCGCGCAAGGTAGCCACGGCGCATTTGATGCAACCACTTTCAAGCTGGTGGGCGACCCCGCTGGCGGTTTGCTGCATGCCGGCGCTATCGGCGCTTTCGCCGACACCGATGTCTCCGATGCGATGTTGGGTATCAACGCCCGCCTCGATGCTGAATGGCAGTTTGTCCTCGACACCATACCCGCACCGGGTGACACGTTGCGGCTCGCCGTGCGCGTTGCAGACGGTTTCAGTGCCTCGCTGAATGGCACGCCGGTCGCGTCGCTCAACATGCCTGCAACGCTTTTTTGGAACAGCACCGCCACTGCAGCGCGTCCGATCGCGACGGCAATCGAGCCGCTGACCTTTGTCCTGCCGCCAGACCTTTTCACCGCAGGCACCAACGTGCTGACTGTCACTGCGCTCAACCAAGCCGCTAGCGACGAGGACTTTTTAATTCAACCTGTGCTGACGTGGCGTACCGCCGCTGAGCTTCCGTTCTATTTCAAGACGCCGACCCCCGGTGCCGCGAACAGTCGCGGCTACACCGTCCCGACGCCCCTAGTCGTGGTCAGCGAACCGCGCGGCTATAAGACGGCGCCCTTCACCGCCACGCTCATCTGCCCCGAACGCCCGGATGCCGAGATCCGTTACACGCTCGACGGCAGTACGCCCGCAGCCGACAGTCCGCTCTACACGGCCCCGTTGTCCGTGACCGCCACCACCACGCTGCGCGCTGCGGTCGTCGATCCGGAGAGCGTGCGTCAACGCGTTACCACCGTCACTTGGCTCTTTCTGGAAGATGTACTGCGACAGGGTACGACGCCCCCGCCGGGCTGGCCCGCAGACCGCGCGGTGAATAACCACAAGATGGAGTACGGCATGCGCCAGGAGATCGTTGACGGCGATCCCGTGCGGTTGCGCGCCGGCATGACTAACGCAATCCCGTCGATCTCCTTGGTCACTGATCTTGCACACTTGTTCGGACCGCAGACTGGCATCTATGCCTATCCCGGCAATGACGGCATCGGCTGGGAGCGACCGGTGTCCGTCGAGCTGATCGATCCGGTGCGCGGTGCCGCCGCCGAGTTCCACATTGATGCCGGGCTGCGCATCCGCGGTGCGTTCAGCCGTAGCGTTGACAATCCCAAGCATTCGCTGCGCCTCTTCTTCCGCTCGGTTTACGGCGAAAGTAAATTGCGCTTCCCGCTCTTTGACAGCGAAGGGGCATCGGTCTTCGACAAGGTCGATCTGCGCACCTCGCAGAACTATTCGTGGGCGTTTCAGAATAGCGACCGCGACACCTTCGTGCGCGAGACCTTCTCACGCGATGCCCAACGCGAGATGGGCATGCCCTACACGCGCAGCCGTTACTACCACCTTTACATCAACGGTCAGTATTGGGGTCTCTACCAAACCCAAGAACGCGGCGAAGCTGATTTCGCGGCGACCTATATGGGCGGTGACAGCGACGACTGGGACTGCATCAAAACCTCAAGTCCCGGTTACACAACAACCGCATCTGACGGCACCTTCGACGCCTTCAACGCCTTCCACGAAATCGCCGTTAACCAAGGGTTCTCCGGCGCATACGCCAACAACTACATGCGCGTCAAAGGGCTCAACCCAGACGGTTCGCGTAATCCCGCTTATCCGGTCTACCTCGACGAAGACAACCTGATCTGCTACATGCTGTGCTCCTACTACACCGGCGACCCCGATGCGCCCATCGGCTGTAGCGGCACCAAGCCCAACAACATGTACGCGCTCTACAACCGCGTACAACCTGACGGCTTCAAGTGGCTGCGTCACGACGCCGAACACTCGCTCGGTGCTAACGGCGGAGTCACTGCCGATACGACCCATCTCGGTGCCAACTTGTTGTCTCAGGATCTCTTCAATCCAGCCACGCTGCACCACCAGCTCTGCGCGCATCCCGCCTACCGTCTGCGCTTCGCCGACCTCGTTCAGCGTCATCTCTACGGGGACGGCATTTTCACGCCGGAACGTGCGCAGGCACTTTTCCAAAGCCGCATGGACGAGATCGACTTGGCGATCATCGGCGAATCGGCTCGTTGGGGGCGCGGCCGCACGCGCGACGCGACTTGGCTGCCCGCTTGCAACAGCGTGATCAACACCTATCTGACGCAGCGGCGCGACATCGTGGCCGCGCAGTTCCGCGCCCGCGGCTGGCTACCCGCACTTGCCGCACCGCGCTTCTCCACCAACAGCGCCGCCGTGCCGCCCGGCTACCAGCTACTGGTCAGCACGACCAACACTTTCTATTACACGACCGATGGTACCGATCCGCGCCTGCCGGATGGTAGCATCCAGCCGGCGGCCATTGTGGTGGATGTCGCGCAAACGCCCACTCCGCCGCAAAGCCTGGTCGCACGCGGTGCGGTCTGGCGCTATTACGATCTGGGAGTGGAGCCCGCTACGCAAGGTGCGTTGACTTGGCGCGATCGCACGTACAACGCTGCCGCATGGGCGCAGGGCCCCGCGCTGCTCGGTTTCGCTGGCAGCGCTACCGCCAATCCTGTCGCTACCGTCACGCGGCGCTATGTGAACGGCGTTTCAGGTACGCAGGTCACGACCACCTACTTTCGTCATTCCTTCTCATTGGCATCGCTCGAAAACATCGCTGCGCTCAAGCTGGAACTACTGCGCGACGACGGTGCGATCATTTCGCTCAACGGCACGGAAATCCTGCGCGACAACATGCCCACCGGCGCGGTGTCGTACGACACCTGGTCTTCCGCTGTGGTCGGCTCGCCCGCTCAGAACACCTATTTCGAAAGAACGCTGAATGCTGCGCACCTGCTGCGCATCGGCGAGAATGTGTTGGCCGTTGAGTTGCATCAGTGCAACGCCACGAGCAGTGATCTTTATTTCGATCTCGCGCTCTCCACTGTGTTGCCGGCGGCACTGGCCGACAGCCATTGTACGACCGTAACGGTGGACCGCGCAGTTACGGTGTTGGCCCGTGCTTACAACGGCAGCGAGTGGAGCGCACTGGCCGAGGTTGCTCTCAGTGTGGCGCGTCCGGCCGACTACTACGCGCCGCTGCACGTCTCCGAATTGATGTACGCGCCTTATGCGCCTGAGGCGGGCAGCCCCTACAAGAACGACGACTTCGCTTGGCTTGAATTGCGCAATGCCGGAGCCGTCCCGCTGGCGCTCGAAGGTGTGCAGTTCGTGTCCGGTATCAGCCACACCTTCGGGGCGGTCACGCTGGAGCCTAGCGCACGTCTGGTGCTTGCTAAAAACTCCGTGGCTTTTGCCGAACGTCACGGTGACGGCATGGCAGTTGAAGCGTGGCAGAGCGGCAATCTGGCGCGCAAAGGCGAGACGCTGGCGTTGGTCGATCCGCACGGCAGCAACATCCTGACCTTCACCTATTCAAACGTCTGGTATCCGGAAACCTACAACACTGGCCGTTCGCTGGTGGTGGTCGATGCCGCCGCGCCGGAGCCGCTCTGGAGCAGCGCGGACAACTGGCGCCCCAGCCGTGTCGCGTCCGGCACGCCGGGCCTGCCGGACGCCGCGATCTTTACCGCTGTGCGCATGGATGAAGAGGGGACGTTGCAACTCGACGCGTCGGGACTGGAAGGCACGGTCGAACTTTGGTTTTCCGACGACCTCGTCATTTGGCAACCGTGCGCACCGGAGGCGTGGTCACTGAATGGCGGACGACTGGATGTCGATCTACGCCATCCCTCCTTGCCTGCCGGTCCGCGCGGCTTTTTCCAGATCCGCCTGCGCGACTAAAGCATAGCTCTGCTTTTTTAACCGCGAATTATGCGGGCATGGTTGCGGGGATAGCCGCAAAGATTTTTGGGGCTGCCGATCCTGCCGATCCTACGGGCCTCGTCCGCGGCCAATCACAAATCACAAATCTAAAATCCCAAATCACAAATCCGCTCGTCCGCCCGCCCGGCTGCGGACGAACTCGGTTTGACCGTCTTCGTGGTAGGAGCTTCTGACAAGCGGCGCGCTGGCCACGTAGCCGAATCCAAGCGCAAGGGCCGTCTCGCGCAACCGGTCGAATTCAGCGGGCTCCACATAGCGTTCGACCGGCAAGTGGCGCGGACTGGGCTGGAGGTACTGTCCGGCGTAGAAGATGTCACATCCGGCGTCGCGGGCGTCGCGCAGCGTCTGTTCAATCTCGGCGGAGGTTTCGCCGAGCCCCAGCATCAGACTGGTTTTGGTGGTCATGCCGGCATCGGCCGCTTGCCGCAGCACAGCGAGCGACTGCGCGTAATCGGCTTGCGGCCGCGCCTGCGGATAGAGGCGCGGCACGGTCTCCAGATTGTGTCCGAAGATATCAGGCCGGGCGCGTATAACCGTCGCGACATCGTCGGGTTCGCCATTGAAATCGGGCACCAGCACTTCAATCAGGATGCCGGGCACGGCGGCACGGACCGCCTCGATGGTTTGCGCCCAGTGTGCCGCGCCGCCGTCCGGCAGGTCATCGCGCGTGACTGACGTGAGGACTACCTCTTTGAGTCCGGTCTCCTTGACGGCGGCGGCGACGTTCGCGGGCTCATCGGGATCGGGCGGCAGCACGCGCTGTTTGTCCACATTGCAGAAGCGGCATCCTCGCGTGCAACGGTCGCCGAGCAGCATGATCGTCGCGCGTCCGTGCTTCCAGCAGCGGCC
>JAKJHA010000257.1 GCA_022704125.1 Verrucomicrobiota bacterium
GCGCGCAGGCCGCTGCTGAGGTCGCGGCGCTCCAGCCGGGCGGCGTTGTGATGCTTGAGAATACCCGCTTCTATAAAGCCGAGGACGGCAAGGTCAAGCCGGCTGAAGGCATGAGCGATGAAGAACTGGCGGCCAAGAAGGCGGATCTGAAGGCGAAGCGCGAAGATCTGGCCAAGACGCTCGCCTCCTATGGCGATATCTATTGCAACGATGCTTTCGGTACCGCGCACCGCGCCCACGCTTCCACGGCGGTGATCTGCAAGTTCGCCAAGGAGAGCGTCGCGGGTTTCTTGATGGAGAAGGAGATCGAGTATCTGGGCAACGCGGTCGAGAAGCCGACCCGCCCGTTCGTGGCGATCCTCGGCGGCGCCAAGGTGTCAGACAAGCTGGCGGTCGTCAAGAACCTGCTGGACAAGGTGGATACGCTGATCATCGGTGGCGGCATGGCCTACACCTTCCTCAAGGCGCAGGGGCACGACGTCGGCAACTCGCTGTGCGAAGAGGACCAACTCGACTATGCCCGCGACATGATCGAGAAGGCCAAGGCCAAAGGTAAGCGGCTTCTGCTGCCCATCGACAACGTCGCGGCCGACAAGTTTGATCCCGAAGCCAACACGCAGATCGTCGGCAATGACATCCCGGCGGGCTGGATGGCGCTGGATATCGGCCCCAAGACTACCGAGCTGTACGCGGCCGCGATCAAGGAAGCGAAGACGGTGGTGTGGAACGGGCCGATGGGATGCTTCGAAATGCAGAAGTTCGCGGGCGGCACCATGGGCGTCTGCAAGGCCGTGGCCGAGAGCGGCGCGGTGTCGATCATCGGCGGCGGCGACAGCGTGAGCGCGGTCAACAAGAGCGGCCTGGCCGATAAGATGACGCACATCTCTACCGGCGGCGGCGCCTCGCTCGAATTCCTCGAGGGCAAGGAACTGCCCGGCGTGGCGGCGTTGAGCGACAAGTAAGATGGCCGTGATGGACGCGCGCGATCTGGAACGGTGTTCGGCGGCGGTGACGCTGTCGGACATGGAGGTCTTTGTATTCCCCGAGCTGATGTACAGCCTGGTGCTGGCCAACATCATGTCGCCGCGGCTTTGGCTGTGGCGCGACGACCCTTGGTTCAAGGGGATTCGCAAGATGAAGCCCTACCGTCGGCTGCAACGCTTGAAGCAGTACATCATGGACCACTACGTCTTCAACCTTGATCTGGAGACGTGGGGCCTGACCAACCAGAAACGCGAACTGGCGCGGTTCGCGCCGTTCCTCTCGTCCGAGGAGATCGCGCAGTCCAACGCGCTGTTTGGCTATCAGGGGGACACCTACTACTTCGACATCGACATCCGCACGCACTTCGGTCTGGACAAGTACGACTCCGACGTGATCCCGTATTGGAAAACCGAGACGGTGGAGGCCATGGACGCTTTCCAGCACAAGGAGGGCTACACGACCGGCGCGGGCGAATGCGTGTCGCTGTCGGCGCTCTATGCGGCGGCGCTCTATGTGGTGGCCGGCATCCCGCTCGAACAGGTGTTCATGATGGCCACGCCGCTGCATTCGCAGAACTTTGTGGATGTGGATGACGGCGTGCTGACCAACAACCGCCGGCTGGTGACCAAGGCGATGTGGTTCAACGGTACGCAGATCTCCGGCCAGGCGCGCCGCGCCTTGGAGAACGAGCGGGTCACGATCGTCTCGCATCCGAGCGGCTGGATCCATACGCTCTACCCGCAAGCGTCGATCGATCCCGCCGTGTACAGCGGCTTTGCCGATCGCCTGCGCACCTATCTGACGACGCCCCTGACGCCGGAAATTCTGGGCAACTTCCTACGGCAGAATCCGCGTTGCCACCAGTGCTTCATGGTGCGCTGGCCGATCCGCGGCGTGGACCGCTACGTCACGCTGGAGCAAGCCTTCAGCTTCGAGCAGGACAGCGCCTACAAGGTGACGGACGGCACGCGCGAGAAGCTGCTGGCGATGATTCCGCAGGAAACGTTCGCGATGTCGTGCTGTCCGAACAAGATCGTGCTGGACGACATTGAGGAGTTTGTGCGCGAGCGGGCGATCGACCTCAGCAATCCGGCCGATCTCAAGGTGTTGCGGGAGCGGATCGGCGACGCCTGCGTGTGCGGAGACGAGATGGTTGACCAACTGGTGCGTTTTTGCCACACCGAGCCGCGCCTGCCTTCTGCAGATGTGCGTTTTGTGCCGGCGGAGGCGCCGTTGGCATTGACGCTCGATATGACGCGCGAAGAGGTGATTGCCCATCTGGAATCACTGCGCGCGCACAACGAGACGGCCGACATGGCCTTCTATGCGTGGCGCGATCTGTCGCGCACGCCAGCGGCACCCTTCATCAAGGCGGCGATGGAGCGCAACCCGGTGAGCGTGGCGGCCTTGGCCGGGATGTCGGACGACGAGGTGGTCGCACGCGTCGCCGCATTGCCGGATATTTCGATCTACGACGAAGACACGCGGCTGGCCCAGCCGGACGAGGTGTGGAGCTTCGGACGCGGCGACGGCTTTGAGAAGGCGCTGTTGGTCGCGAGTGTGGCGCGCAGCCGCGGCGCCGGGCCGCTGTGTTTGACGCTGGCGGATGGCGAGGCGGTGTTGACTGATGAGGTGGGTGCCGAGTGCTGCCGTTTCACCGCGCGCAAGCGTCCGGCCGAGACACGCTGGCGGCTTTAACACGCTTGGCATGCCTCCTGCATATCGATATGCGGAAGGCGTGGGTTGATTCAACCCGGCCACCCATAGACACATCCAAATCATTGGATTTGTGCTGAAAGCCGCCAGGATCGGACATTTGGGGTGTGCACAGGATAACGCAGTGCGTTGCGTGAACTGTGTCGGTGTGTACTCAAATCAGGTCCGCCACGTCGGGGGACGTGGCGGACCGTGTTTTTTTTGACGTTATTCTGGCCGAATTCCGGCGAACCTTAAAAAATTGTAATTTTTGATTTTTCGTGTTGCATATGCGGGGGCGGTAAGTTAAACTGTCCCCACTTATGTTACTGAGGAGGTTTCTGATGAAGAGAGTTTTGAGTTTAGTCGGTGTGTTGGCCTTGGCGGCCTTTGTGTCTCCGCGTGCCAATGAGTTGGGCGAGTCGCCCCGTTGGTATGTGAGCCCCGGTATCGGCGGAATGTTCTTTGAGGGGAACCAGCCGGTTGACGAGGGATTGAATCTGTTGCTGCGCTTGGGGTACGACATCTCCGAACACTGGTCGTTGGAAGGCGGCATCTCTTGGGCACCGAACATCACGAGTAATGGGCGTGGTTCGAGTGATGACGGTCCGGGCGGAGGTAGTGGTGGTTACTGCTGCCCCCCCGCCGGTTCGACCTTCGTCGAGGGTGGCGGCGGCTTTGACGACGGCGTCAAGGGCCAGAGCATCCGCGGCGTTTTTGCGGACGGACTCTATCACTTTAACCGCTACAACCGCCTTGATCCCTATTTGGCCGTTGGTTTCGGGTATTACCGGGCGAATGATAAGGTGTTCTGCGAGGGCGACGAGCGTACCGTCGTGGGACCGCGCGCCGGTGCGGGTGTGATGTACCACCTGAATGATCAGTGGTCGTTGCGCGCCGACACGCGCGCCATGATGGCGATCGACGAGACCTGCGAATTCATCTACACGGCTGATGCCGGTGTCGTCTACCGCTTCGGCGGCGGCGCAGGCGAAGCCGCGGGTGCTGGCGCCGGTGCGGCGGCGGTGGCCGGA
>JAKJHA010000023.1 GCA_022704125.1 Verrucomicrobiota bacterium
CGTTGGGCGAGGACGGATTCCGGCTGGTGTGTCGGCCGCCGCATCTGCTGATTCTTGGCGGTCCGGTACGCGGCACGCTGAACGGCGTGTACGAGGTGCTCGAACGGTTCGGCGGCTGCCGCTGGCTCAGCTCGTGGCACAGCGTCATTCCGGCGCGCGAGACATTGGAAGTGCCGACGCTCGATGAGACTCAGCGACCTGCCTTCGCGATGCGCGAGCCATTCTGGTTTGATCTATTCAATGGTGATTTTGCGGCGCGTAACAAGGCCAACGGCAACAGCATGCGCTTGCAGGAGCGTCATGGCGGCAACAGCTTCCGCTTCGGCGGTGGGCTCTTTTGCCACACCTTCAACATACTGTGTCCGCCGAAAGAATTTTTTGCGGAGCACCCGGAGTACTTCAGCGAGGTCAACGGGCGCCGCATCAAGGATCACACGCAGCTCTGCCTGACCCATCCGGATGTGTTGCGGATTGTCACCGAGCGCCTGCTGGCGCGCATCCGCAAGGATCCGAGCGCCAAGCTCTTCAGCGTCAGCCAAAACGACTGGCGTAACCCTTGCACCTGCCCGGCCTGCCGGGCGATCGATGAACGCGAGGGCTCGCATGCCGGCACGCTGATTACCTTCGTGAATCAGGTGGCCGAGGCCGTGGAGAAAGAGTTCCCCGATGTCTGGATCGAAACGCTTGCCTACCAGTACACGCGCAAGCCGCCCAAGACGGTGCGGCCGCGCCGCAATGTGGTGCCGCGCCTCTGCACCATCGAGTGCGATTTCTCACGACCGCTCACCGTCAGCGACTTCAAAGAAAACCGCAGTTTCGTTGAAGATATCCGCGGTTGGAGCGCGATCTCTAAAACGCTGTTCATCTGGGACTATACCACCAATTTCCGCCTCTACATCGCGCCGTTCCCCAACGTGCGCGCGCTACAGGAAAACGTGCGCTTTTTCCGTGACAACCATGTGATCGGACTCTTCGAACAGGGCGCGTATCAGGGGCGGCATGCAGACTTCGCCGAATTGAAAGGCTGGTTGCTCGCCAAGTGGTTGTGGAATCCTGAATCGCCGGCTGAGCCGCTGCTCAAGACCTTCTTCGAGGGTTACTATGGCGCGGCTGCGCCGCAGGTGCGGCAGTACTTCGATGAGGTACACGGCTTTTACGGGGTGACGACCAATGCGCCGCTGCGGATTTTTGACGACGTGAAAGCCCCAATCATTCCGGATGAGTTTTACGTGCGCGCCGAGAAACTGTGGCAGCAGGCTGAAGCAGCGGTTCAGGGCTCGCCCGCGCATCTTTACAACGTGCGCATGGGTGCGGTGCCGGTGTTGGCCGCGCGTCTGGCGCGTCTGCCGACGCACGAGCCCAAGAAGGTCTGGGTCACATCGGATCCGATGCAGTATGCCGTACCGGCCGAGCACCGTCGGTTGGCGAAAGAACTGCTGACGCGGTTTGGCGAGGCGAAGAACAAACGCCTCTCCGAGGGCGCGGAGTCGCACGAGCGTATACTTGAAACGTGGCGGTTTCTGTCAGGGCCGGGCGTGCCGCCTGCTACGGAGGTGAAGACGTCGGCGACGGTGGAAGACACCGCGCTTTCGTTGGGCAATCGCGGCACGTGGGGCGATACGGTAGCTGATCCGCTGGCCGAGGACGGCTCGGCGATGAAGCTAAACAACTCGCACTATGAGTGGTGCACCACGTTGCGTTTCAGTCAAGTGGCGTTCGATCCCGGCGCGCGCTACCGCATCCGTATGCGTGTACGGGTTGAGAAGAAACCCGGTCAGACGGGCGAGGCGTTCTGGAGCGGCGTGTACGACGCCAAGAACCGGCGCAGTTGCGGCGACTGTGCACGCGCGGTGGAGGCGGTCGGCGAGGGGTATCACTGGTACAACGTGACGGAGTGGGTACCGGAGGCGGACCACTACTTCTGGATCGGCCCCGGACGCTTTGACAAGAAGGTACACGCCGAAAGCCCGGCGTACGCGGCGGTTTACATCGACAAATTGGAGATCAGCCGGATTGAGTGACAGTCGCGCAAGTACCTAGCGCGAGTAGGCCGTAAAACGTGTGCTCGGCATCGCCTTGTGCGGTAGCGGGCGATGCGCCGAACAAGCCGTCGTCCTGCCAGCACGCCTCGATAAAGACCAGATCCTGTTCTCGCTTGGACGTTTTGTCTGCGTCAGCGGAGAACCCCAGCGCGAACCGCGCCACTGCTGTGGCGAGCAGGTCGGCCGGAGCGCCGGGGGCGGAGGCGAATCCGCCGTTCGCGCGGTGTCGCCCTTCCAGCGTGCTGACTAAGCCGGGTGCTTCTGCCCCGGCCAGCGCGGCCAAGACAAGGCCGGCGGCCAGTTGCGGCGTAGGGAGGCGTGCGGTGCGGTCTGCCTGAAAAAGACGCCGTTGATGCCACCATGCCGCGCGCGCGGCCCAACGTGGTATGCGTCGCATCGCGAGACATCGCAGAAAGAGAGCGTAGCCCCCGCGCGTGTCATCGCGCAACAGCGACAGGATAAGCGACCATTGTGTCGCGCCTGGGCCGCAGCCTTCGCAGGCCAGAAGCAATGCGGCGCATTGTGCGTCAATGGCACTTGCCGCACGCCTGTGCGTCACCATGTACGCGCACAGGCTGTGGCGCTCATAAGATGCGCCGAGGGCGCGTAATCCGAGCCAGGCGAAGAGCGTGTAGTAAGGATCGGAACGGCCGTCCAATCCCGAGAAGCCGCCGTCATCGCGCCGTAGCGCATGCAACGCGCGGCGTAACTCTTCACGCGCCGCGCCGACGAGTCCATCTGCGCCGCGCGCGGCGGTTGCCTCGATCGCCTGGAGCGGATGAGTCATCAGACGTTTTGAGGTGCGCGCGCGACGCATACGGATCGCGGAATGATCACTTGAAGAGGCTCTTCAGGCTCTTGGCGGCATCTTTGGCGGCGTCGGTCGCGCCTTTGGCCGTGTCTTCGACAGGCTTCGTCGTGTCTGCGGCAGCTTCTTTTGCACCGTCTGCTGCGCCACCACCGATTAAGCCCTTGAGTGCGCCGGTCGCGCTTTTGGCCTTATCTTCAGCGGTTTTCGTTGCGTCTGCTGCGGTCTCTTTTGCACTGTCCGCCGCGCCACTGCCGGTCAGGTTTTTGAGCGCGTCGGTTACGCCTTTGGCCGCGCCTGAAGCAGCATCCGATGCGCCGCTGGTCACACCCTTGATCGCATTGGCCGCGCCATCGGTTGCACCTTTGAGTGCATCGGTTGCACCTTTAGCCGCGTCTCCGGCACCTTTAAGCAGGCCATCCGCCGCTCCACTGACACCTTTGATCAAGTCACTCGCTGCGCCGGTTATGCCTGTTACAGCCTGTGAGAGTCCCCCCAGGACACCGTTGATGACCTCGGTCAGTGCATCGGCGGCTGTCGCGCCACCCGATTTCTTGCCGATGTCGCGTATGACTATCGAGGGCAGGGGGAGGGTGATCGCCTTGCCCAGAGTCGCGCCCGACGCGTACGAGACTTTCGCACTGTTCAGCGAGAACTCCTCGATCACGACTTTTTTGCCGGGCTTCTTCTCTTTTTCGGTTTTTTGTTTCTCTTCTTCGGACGCCTTTTTGGTGTTCGCCATCATGGTGTCGAAGTTCGATTTGCCGTCCTTGCTCTCAAACGAGATGGCCGGCGCATCGATCTGAATCTTGCGCACCACGATGGTGTCGCTCAGCAGCGAGCGCATGTTCAGGCCGACCTCAACCTTGTCCACGGCGAAGGCGTCCCTGTCGGAATAGCCCTGTGGGTTGCCGACCTTGACCTGCAACACCGTGAGGTTACCGGCCAGCGCGTTGAGTTTGACGTCGCCGACCGAAACCGGTACGCCCAGTGCTTTAGGTCCGCCCACCGAGGCGGCGGTCTTGACGATTGGCCCGATGGTCATCGGCAGCGTCAGAATTGCCGCCAGCAGCACCACCACGATCACGATCACAAGCCACATCAGAATCTTGCCGAGTTTTTTCATAACGTTTTTTTTCTCTCTTCTTTACGAGGTGAACGATTACACTACACGGTGTAAGTCGAAGCAGCAGTGCTGCCTCCGCTTTCAGTCCAGATGTGATGGTAGAATTCGCCGCGCGGTTTGTCAACGCGCTCGAAGGTGTGCGCGCCGAAGTAGTCGCGTTGCGCCTGCAACAGGTTCGCCGGCAGGCGGGCGCTGCGGTAGGCGTCGAAGTAGTTGAGCGCGGTACCCATGGCCGGCACCGGAATGCCAAGGTCGATGGCCGTCTTGATGACGGTACGCCACGCACTCTGAGCTTTGGCGACGGTCTTCTTGAAGTAGGGATCGAGCAACAGGTTGGCGAGCTGCGGATTAGCGTCGAAAGCCTCCTTGATCTTGCCGAGGAAGCGGGCACGGATGATGCAACCCTGACGCCAGACCAGCGCGATCTCACCGTAGTTGAGATCCCACTTGTACTCTTCGGCAGCGGCGCGCAACAACTGGTAGCCTTGCGCGTACGAGCAGATTTTCGAGGCATAGACCGCCTGCTCAAGCTGCTTGACGAAAAGCTTCTTGTCGATGTCAACTTTCGCGGCCGGTCCCTTCAGCAACTTGGATGCCGCAACGCGCTCATCCTTGACAGCGGAGAGACAGCGCGCGAAAACCGCCTCGGCGATCTGCGGGATGGCCACGCCCAAGTCAAGCCCGGCCTGCGAGGTCCATTTGCCGGTACCCTTCTGACCGGCCGTGTCGAGAATGATGTCGACGATCGGCTTGCCGGTTTCTTCATCGGTCTGCGAAAGGATGTCAGCCGTGATCTCGATCAGATAGCTGTCGAGGTCGCCAGTGTTCCACTTAGCGAAGACCTTATGCATCTCTTTGGCGGACATGCCGAGACCGCGCGCCATCAGGTCGTACGCTTCGCAGATGAGTTGCATGTCGCCGTACTCAATGCCGTTGTGCACCATCTTGACGAAGTGACCAGCACCGTCGCTGCCGATCCAAGCGCAGCAGGGCGTGCCGTCTTCGACCTTCGCTGCGACATCCTGGAAAATTGCCTTCACGTGAGGCCACGCTTTGACATCGCCACCGGGCATGATGGCCGGGCCCAACAGTGCGCCCTCTTCGCCACCGGAGACACCGGCGCCAATGAAGCGCAGGCCTTTTTCCGCTAGATAGCGTGTGCGGCGGATCGTGTCAGGGAAGTGGCTGTTGCCGCCGTCGATGATGATGTCGCCTTTTTCCAGCACGGGCAGCAGCGCTTCGATCGTCTGGTCCACGGCCGCTCCGGCTTTGACCATGATCATCACGCGGCGCGGCTTCTTGAGGCTGTCCGCCAGCTCTTGCATCGAGCGGCAGCCGATCAGGCGCTTGCCCGCGCCGCGGCCGTTGATGAAGGCGTCAACCTTCGCGACCGTGCGGTTGTAGCAGGCTACCGTGTAGCCTTTGCTCTCCATGTTGAGAATGAGGTTTTCGCCCATCACCGCGAGGCCGATGAGCCCGATGTCCGCTTTGGTTACTTTCTTTGCCATGATTGTTTTCCTTTTTTTCGAGGGATTCGAATAAATCGATTGAATCGAATAAATCGAGGTTCGAATCCACCGAATCTTTCGATTCCCTCGATTCCTTCGCTAAAAACCGTCACACACCGCTGTAAGCCGCGAAGCCGCCGTCCACCGGTACCACCACGCCGGTCACGAAGCCTGCCGCCGGGTCTGAGACCAGCCACAGCAGCGCACCGATCAGGTCGGACGGATCGCCGAAACGCTCCATCGGCGTGTGCGCCAGGATTTTCTCGGAACGCGGGGTCATGCTGCCGTCTGGGTTGGTCAGCAGCGAACGGTTCTGGTCGGTCAGGAAGAAGCCCGGTGCGATTGCATTGACGCGAATACCCGCCTTGGCCATGTGTACCGCCATCCACTGCGTGAAGTTGCTGACCGCCGCCTTGGCCGCACTGTAGGCCGGAATCTTGGTGAGCGGGCGGAAGGCATTCATCGAAGAGACGTTGATGATCACGCCAGAACGTTCCTGCGCCATCTTCTTGGTGAAGGCCTGGGTCGGCAGCAGCGTGCCGAGGAAGTTGAGGTTGAAGACAAACTCGACGCCTTTGGGATCAAGATCGTAGAAGGTCACGAAATCGCGGTTCTCCTTCAGCAGGTCGTCGGGGTTCAGGTATTCCATCGCCGTGGTGCCCTTGGGATGGTTGCCGCCCGCGCCGTTGATCAGGATCGAAACCGGGCCAAGGCTCTTTTCGATCTCAGCGTTGGCCGCTTCGAGGCTCTCCTTCTCCAGTGCATTGCAAGCCACGGCTATCGCCTTGCCGCCTGCCGCCGTGATCTCGTCGGCTACGCGCTGCGCGGCCTCAAGCTTAAGGTCCGCCACAGCCACCGCCGCGCCGCACTCGGCCAGTGCCTTGGCCATCGCGCTGCACAGCACACCGCCGCCGCCGGTCACCACCGCCACCTTGTTTTTCAAATCAACCTTGAATGGAACTGACATATTTCTCCTCCTTATTTCACACTTGAAACCTTTCCCGCACGGACCAAAGCCCGATCGCGGGGTTGCTGATGTAAAAAATCTCCTCGCCGTCAGGCATCACGTTGATGCCGTCTTTCAAAGTCTCTGGATTGTAGCGCGCCATTGCCTCTTTGATGTCGGCATACTGGAAGCCGACGCCCTCGATCTCCGCACGCGTCAGGTGCCCCGGCGCGTAGGTGATGGTGAAGCGGCCTTCGGACGAGCCGTGAATCAGGTGCGCTGCTGCGCCCAGATTCTCCTGCAGGTCGGTATTGGCCTCGACCGCCTCCAGCGTCTGCGGCGTGCCGAAGTAACCGTACTTGCGGATCAGCGCGTCGATCTGGGCATCCTCGCCGAACTCTTTCACGCCCGGCGCGAGGATCAGCAGTTCACCGTCGTCGGCCATCGCCATGCGTGTGCGGTAGATCGCTTTATTGCCCAGCCAGGTGCTCTTGAATTCTGCGGGGTCAAGGTAGACCACGCATTTTTTGAAGGGCTCCGACATCATCTCGAAGTTGACCTCAAGTGCAAGCGCTGCGGCGCGGTTGAAAACCTCGATGTCGTCGCCGACATAGAGTCCGCGCACTGCCATGCCGCCGTCGTCGGCGCGTCCTACGACCGTCTGCACGTACACGATCTGCGGCATCAGGTGACCGAAGTGGTCTGAACCGTAATTAAAGAGTCGGCGCACCGGGGTATCGGCGCGCCCCATCATGCGTTCCATGCCGTAAACCGCGCCCACGAAGTGGCTGCGGTTGATTGCCACGGAGCCGCCGGTACCGACGAAAAGGTTTTTGTTGTAGTTGGCCATGCCGACCACTTCGTGCGGCACCACCTGGCCGATTGAGAGGATGAGGTCAAAACCGCCCTCGACCAACAATCGATTGACTTGCACCGGCCACTCAAAGTTCAGACGGCCTTCGGTGAGTTCACTCACGTACTCCGGCGGCACGGTGCCCAGCGTCACCACGTCGTTGCGCCAGTCATGGGCCTTGAAGAGTTCGAGCGGCATCTCACCAAACATCTCGCGGATCTGCGCTTCGGTCATCGGCGAATGGGTCCCCAAGGCCGGCATCACGGCGGCGAGCCGCTCGCCGTAATACTCCCATACGTACTGGGTCAACACGCCGGCTTGCGAATGAAAACGGGTGAAATCGGGCGGCAGCACCAACACGCGCTCGCGCGGCCCCAAGGCATCCAGCGCGGCGAACAGCGTCTGCTTCATTTGCGGCTGGTCGAGCGTTTCGCGCGCCGCACCGCGGGCAACATACACCATGGCGAATCCTTTCTTAATAATCTGACAACCAGTCTCGCATATCGGCTGCTTCAAATCAAGACAGGGGAAGTTGGTTTCTGATTGCTAAGCGAGCAACTGCGCGCGCCAGCCTTGTCCCAGCAGGTGCTCTGCGCCTCGGCCCTTCTGCTGTGCCCTGAGGTAGTTCTCGACATCGGCACGCGACGCCACCAGCGCCGGATCAATCCCGTGCACGTCGCAAGCAATGCGAATGCGGGCCAGCAAACGATCGGACGATGCTTTGAGCGCGCGTTTTTCTTCTAACCGGAATCCTGTGGGTTGTGGGCACGCCTCCTCAGGCAGTGTTAGCCCGCACGCCACAACCGCAAGCAGCTCATCCATCACACGGCCGGGCATGCGGCGCGGGAAACCCGGTAACGCGGCCAGCGCTACGCGGTCGCGCGGACGGGCCTCGGCAAGTGCTACCAGCAGCGTATCGGTCAGGATGTACTCACGCGGCCGGTCGCGTTGTCGCGCCTGTTCTTCGCGCCACGCCGCCACTTCACGTAACACCGCGAGCGATCGCGCATCAAGGCGCGCCCCACCCTTGACGCGCTGATACATTGAGCGCGGATCACGGTCACTATACAGCGCGGCGTTCTCTAGGCGCGCCAGCTCCTCGCTCATCCATGCGCGGGGCATATCGCCGACGCAACGCGCCAGCAACGCCGTGCGTAGCGGAATCAAATGAATCACATCTTCGGCCGCATACCGGAGCTGACTCTCGCTCAGCGGACGACGCAGCCAGTCGGAACGGGTTTCGGCTTTGGTCAGCTCGATACCCAGTGCACCGCGTAACAGCGCCTGTAGGGAACTGGTGGAACTGAAACCGGCGAAGCCCGCTGCCACGCGCGTATCGAACACGGTCTGCGGCGTGGCACCGGTCGCGCGGGCCAAGATTGTGAGATCCTGATGGGCATCATGCAGCAGCTTGGTGACGCTCGGCGCAGCCAGTACCGGCCCCAGTGCGCGGAGGTCGCGCACTGCCACGGCATCGACCAACCAGCTGTCGTCGGCAGTCGCGAGTTGCACCAGACCAAGCACCGGATAATAAGTACGCTCCCAGAAAAACTCCGTATCGACCGCCACTGCCTCCGCATTCAGCAGCCGTGCCGCCACCGCCGCAAGATCGTCTGGTGTTGTGATTAGCTCTTTCATCCAGTGATCTTGGCCAACGTCCCAGTCGTGGAGCGGCCCGGCACCAGCGGAATGAAGCGGATGGTACCGCCGTATGCGGCCACGACCTCGGCTTCGGGAATCGGTTTGCCATGCGGCGGCGCGTAGTCCGCTCCTTTGCAGTGAATCTCGGGCTTCAGTCGTGCCAGCGAGACCTCGGGTGTGGTCTCGTCGAACACCACCACGGCATCGACGCATGCCAGACCGGCCAACAGTTCCGCACGGTCCGCTTCGCCGGTGACGGGGCGCGACGGCCCTTTGATGGCGCGCACGGAAGCATCGCTGTTCAGGCCGACCACCAGCACATCGCCGCAGGCTTTACAGGCCTGCAGGTTGCGCAGGTGGCCGACATGCAGGAGGTCGAAGCAACCGTTGGTCCACACCACACATCGTCCTTCGCGCCGCCACTGCGCACGCAAGGCGTCCAGTTCCTCCCACGTCACTACGGACCCCATGAGCAACTCCCTCTGCGTACCGGGCGGCACGCACTCGTCATTAAGGTGCCGGCGTGTCGAGCCAGATGCGATACGACGATTTGATGCGCCTTCCGTTGACCGTACGCTGCTCGATGTAGGCGCCATCTCCGATGTAGAGGTTGTCCTTGCGGGTCAACACACCGGCGTATTTGAGCGTTGCGGTCCGACCGGCCTCGTTCAGCGCTTGGAATGAGCCTGAGAAGAGACCTTTCCGTTGCGCTGCCTTGAACTTGACAGCCTGCGGATTCTCGACTGCGGGGTCAATCACCAGTGTGCCCGGCCGTCCTCCTGCAACCAGAGGCATCGCCCACGTTACCTCTTCGGCCTGCAGGAACGCGCCTGCATAGGCGACCTGCAAGTCGGTCAGCGAGTCGTAATAGGCGCCGACCGCCGACAGCCGCGCATCGAAACGGTCGGCGAGCCCCGCCATAGTCGAGCCGGGGTAGATCCACTCGATCCACACGGTGGGGACTGCGTTGACCCGCAGGTCCGCAGGTCGCATGCCGCCAGCCAGTTGCAGGAGGCCCGCGAAAGTTCCGCCCCGCCCGTACAACTTCACGAACAGCGGCACATACGCGCCGTAATTGTCCACAAGCAACGTCGCCGACTGCGAGACGCGGGTACCGTCCGCCATCTTGCCGGCAATTTTGACGACACCGCGGTCGCGTACCGTGAGTGTGACATACCCCGATCCGCTCTGCTGGTTGTCGAGCGCCGGATTGGTCTCGCACACATCCATCGGCAATGCGACGGTATAGTATCCTTTGTAAATCGCCAGCACTGCCTGCGCTCCGGCGCTCTTGCGGTCCTGGAAGATGTTACGTTGCGCGGCGATGAGCAGGGTTTCACTGCCCAGACGTCCGCCTGTCAGGGTTCCTGTCACATGTCCCGTTGCGCTGTCTGCTATCAACTCCAGACGCTCGCCTTGCTTACGTTCCATCACCACCACATGACCCGCACTCGTCATTTCGCCCCACGATTTAGCCGAGAAGCTGAGGTTCACCGTTTGCAAGGAGACCTTGGCTGTCAACCGTCCGGTCCTACCGACTTTAAACGTCACCAAACCGCGCACATGACGCTGGCCGGCGTCCTCGTCATAGCAGTAACCCGTGAAGGCGCCTTGCAGTCCGGGGCTCAGCGGTTTGATCGTCAAGGCCACATCGTATGCGACGAAGGTTCCGTCCGCATAGTGTGCGATGATGGTCACCACGTAGTCACCCGCTCTCGACGGCACACCCGAGATGACACCGGTCCATTTGTCGAGGCGCAATCCGCCCGGCAGGCCACAGGTGCTGAACTCGGCCGCGCCCATGCCTGCGCCGGCATCCAGTGTGAAGGCCACACCCACCATCGGCGTTGTCGTTGATGTATCGCTCGGCGTATTCAGCGCATACGTGGGAGTGACCATCACGTCCATCGCCGGCATTGCCACCTGTGTTGAGGCGGCGTTGGCCGCAAAGCCGGCGCCGAGATTGGCACTAGTCGGCGTCACCGTCCAAGCATTGAAGTGGTGTCCGGGTGTCGGCGGCGGCGCGGTGATCGTGAATGTCTCGCCGCTGAACCGCCAGCTCTCAATCGGCGCTCCGGGATTATTTTGTGTAAAGCGGTAGAGCCCGGAAGAGGCTTCGGGGATGTAAATCGCTGTGATCGTCAGCGCGGTGGCCGGCATCGTCAGCAACGTCTGCGGATTGGTGGGCGAGAACCCGGCGCCTAGGTTCGCGCCTGCCGGATTCACCTGCCAGGCGCCGAATTTCATGCCGGCGGGGGCCGGTGCCGGCGAAAGGCCGATCTTGGTACCCGTCGCGAATACGCCGCCGGTGTTGACTACACCGTTGACGACCATCAGCGCGTATGAAGCAGTGGTCTGCGGCAGCGCGACACGGAAACCGTACGGCAGCGAGAAGTTCGTGAGGCTGCCGCCGCCAGCCAGTTGGTTCGTCGCGATGATGTTCCAGCGCGCGGCGGAGCGGAGATTCTCCGCAGGCTCATTGTAGGCACCGCCGCGCATGACGCGCAGTGGCAACGAGGATCCCGAACCGCCTGGACCGGGCGGATCGACCTGCCCGAGAGCGCCCATAGGACCGTACCAATCCAGGCAGACTTCCCACACGTTGCCGTGCATATCATAAAGTCCCCAAGGATTGGGCTGCTTGCTCCCTACCATTTTGGTACTGTTGGGCGTGTTGTTCGCCGCATACCAAGCCAGGGCATCCAGCGGACCGGCATAGTCGCCGGTCGTGCCGGCGCGGCAGGCATACTCCCACTGCGCCTCGGTCGGCAGGTCGGCCGCGCCGACCACGGGGCTCTTCGGGCGTAGATGCCCCATGAAGGACTCGAAGTCGACCGCGTTGCTTGCCGGCCAGTTTTTGCCGTCATTGTTGCCGCGGATGTCTGAGTAGTAGACGCGCTCCACCGGCAGGGTGTCGCCGGTGAAGAAACTGGGCTTCGTTCCCCGGACCTCTTCCCACTGTTTTTGCGTCACCTCAAAGATCCCGAGATAGAAATCCTTGGTGAGCATCACAGTGTGCCGCGTCTCGTAACCGGATTGATCGGAGGCATTCCCCATCGTGAAAGTGCCGGCCGGTATCTTACGGAAGACCATCTGGGTGGTCCTGTACAGGTCGTTGGTCCAACCACCCACAGGCGGCGCATCGCTGTACGCTGCGGTGTTGTCGGTGAGGTTGAACGCCAAATAGGTGTTTTGCGGTACGACTTTTGGCCGGAAGATGGCGGTCAGCGTCATGTTGGTCGCGCCCATGGTGAATGTGGTCGGGGCGCTGTTGACGTCGGCCACCGTGGCGGTGTCACCCTCCCAGTGATCGAACTCATGGCCTGCGGTCGGCGGCGTGGTCGTCGAGCCGATCGTCACCACCTGGCCGTTCGTGTAGTTCCCTCCGCCGGAAGCGTAATTGACCGTCAGGGTGTAGCGTTTGTCACCATAATTAGCCGTCACGGTAACTGGGTAACCGGGCATGGTCACTGTCGTGGTGGCGCTGTCCGCGTCTGCCAACACATGCGTGTCTCCGGTCCATTCGGTAAATTCGAAGTACAGCGTGTTTGTGGGATTGGCCGTGATCGTTATGATCTGACCGTTGGTGTAGCTGCCGCTGCCCGAGCCGTTCACGACTGTCAGCGGATAGAGGATCGGCTCGGTAATGGCCGTCAGCGTCACGTCGGCAAACGGCATGACCACGGTGGTCGTGGCGTTGGTGTCCGAAAAGGCCTCACCCAGCCCCTGCGCATTGGTCACAGACGGCGGATCAACCTGCCAATACAAGAAATTATGGTGCGCTACCGGCGTCCAAGCAACCGTGTTGGTCGTCCCCTTGAGCCAGTTGCCGCCGCCGGTGCCGCCGTTGACGGTCAGGAGAGGCAGGCGCGCACAGACGCGGTAGCCATACTTCGTGCTGAAAGCGTCAAGATTGGGAGGGGTGCCACTAAAATTGTAGGGTTGCCCGGATGATGAGCATCGACCAGCGCCTGACTCATAATGTCCGCCGCGCGCAACAACACCGTCGCAAAACTCTGCCACGTTACCGTAGAGATCGTAGAGCCCCCACGGATTCGGCAACTTTTGTCCGACCAGCTGGGCGGCAGAGACCGAACTGTCAACATACCATGCGTAATTTCCGAGCGAAGCCGGATCGTCAGTTCCGCCCTCAAAGTGGTAACTGGTTGTCGTGCCGGCGCGGCAAGCGTATTCCCACTGCGCTTGGGTCGGGAATGCAAAAAGCAACCCGCTCTTCTTTAGGGCCTCATTAAGCGATCCGTCGGTGTATTGATGTTGCTGGCCTGTGACCGGTAGTTGAGGGTCGCTATAGCTGGCGCCCCTTAGACAGGTCAACTGTCCTCGCGTCAACTCAAAGACACCCATGTAGTAAAACGTGCCGTTCGTCTCGACAATTTTGCGCAGGACGAGTTTGTTGGTCACATAGGAGAGGTCATTCGTCCAGCCGCCGGCAGGCTCACTCGGCATATACGAGATGGGATAACTGGTCGCGGCGCTGCCTTCTGACAAGTCGATCACGGCATAAGTATCGGCCAACGATACAGAAGTCGCCGCCACACACGCAGCGAACAGGGCAGATAACATTTTCTTCATGGCTACTCCTTTCGTCCTTCAAATCACAGTTGTAGTAAGCATACCGCTTCACGAAGGAGACTGACAAGCGCAAAAGGCGGATATTGGACAATCCGCAATCCACAATCGGCGATCAGCTCTTGATGGATACCCCTGCGTTGCCAAAACAGTCGCGGGGCGTGACGGTATAACGAGTGTCCTGCACAGCGGGCAGTTCGTCCTGGAGGAAGATGCATTCGCCGGGCAGGTCAGCGAAAGCCTCGGGACGGCAGTACCCGGCGGCGAGGATCTCGCGGGTGATCTTCTTGCCGGCGGCTTCGGCCACGACCACGTAGTCATAGACGCGCCCGCCGCCTGCAACGCTCTTCGCATGCGGAAATGTCACGTACACGCAAGGCTTCCCTTCGAACGACTTGCCCGCTAGCGGATGGCCGTCGGGACAGGCCTTGACCACCACCTCCGCCTGTACGGGGAATTGCGGCGGTTGGCTCGCCGCGGCCCGGCGCTTGAGATCGAACGGACCGCCCGGCCGCGCCGGGATCGAGATCACAAAGGCAGGGCCGATGGGACACTCATACGGCACGGAACGACGATGAACCACCAGATGATCGTCATAGACTTCGTAAAGCATGAAACAGGCTCCCGAGGGATCGCCGCCCCAGGCAAGCGGGTCGCCGATCGGTGCCATCTTGCGCTGTTTGAAGGTCGGATGCCAGAAGGCCGAGGCGTTCTCGTAGTTGCTGAACGGGCAGCCCCCTTCGTGCAGGCATCCCGAACCGATAGAGGTGAACGCCCCTTGCCAGACGATCAACTCGCTGGCTGGCGTGAGATGCGAGTGCCCGCTGATTGCCACCGCGTTCGGGAAAGGCGTCAGCGCCCGCGTGGACGCGCCCGTGTCTGAGCTGCCGGGGTCACCGCACGTTCCCCGGGGGACAGCATGTTGGCAGTAGAAGAACGGTTTAGTCCCCTTGAGCGTGTCCGCATGCTCCTGCATGTACGCCTCGATGGGCGGATTGAGACTCTGCCACTGCGAACCGATGAAGGTGTAGCCTTTCACCTCTTTGCGCCAGATGAGTTCCCATTTGTCGTTGAAGAGGCGCTGCCACAGGCGCTCGGGGTTGTCGCGATGGGTAATTCGGCACGCGCGGAGTTTCTCCTCGGAAAAGCCCTTCCAACGTCCGGAGTAACCATCCACGTCGTGGTTGCCGGTGGCGATCATCAACTCGACCTTCCGTCCATCAGGCGACTTGCCGCCGGGGAAGGCTTGGCGCCAGACTTCAGCGAACGGCTCGAGTTCTTGGATGAGCCCCGTGTGGGCGATGTCGCCCGTACAGACGACAGCATCAATCGCTTGGGTGGACAGCCATCGCAACGTCTTCTCCAGATTGGCTTTGGCCGTACCGCGCCCGCCGATGTGGACATCGGTAATCGCACCGAATCTCAATGCCGGGCTCCCCGCGTCGGCAAAAAGGTCGAACGGGAAAGCCATCCCGCCGATAAAGGTCAGAACCCCTTGCGCAAATTCACGCCGTGTCGTATTCGTCATGTCTTTTCCTACCGTCGCAATGAGGGTATCACGACTACGCGGGATGTGAAAAGTGAATAACGAATAATCGGTTTTTCTCTCACAGAGGGCACAGAGTTTTTTGGGACGGTGCTCTGCTGTTTCGCGCGAAGACACGAAGCCGCGAAAAATTTGGAGTGCGGCGGCAAGCGGCATCCCGCGCGACGCCGCTTTGGCGCCACACTTAACAAGCCAAACGCCGAATGCTCAGCCTGAACCCAAGCTCTGCGTCTCTGCGCTTCTACGTTAAAATAAAACCAGAAGCCTTCTTTCGTACGATCTAGGCTGGGTTTTCGGTGTCCTCATCGCGCGCGAATTTAGGATTGGCACCCGCGATGACGAGGGTGACTTCGCCTTTGACCGGCTTGTCGTCGAAGAGCGGGATCAGTTCGGTGAGATAGCCGCGATGTACGCGTTCGTGTACTTTGGTCAGTTCGATGCAGACGGCGGCTTCGCGGTCGCCCAGCACCTCATGCGCTGCCTTGAGCGCGGCACCCACGCGAAACGGCGACTCGAAGCAGATGAGTGTGTGCGGCAGCGTTTTCTCCTCTTCGAAGAAGCGGCGCAACGCGCCGGGCTTGCGCGGCGGGAATCCCTTGAAGGTGTAGCTCGATGTGGAGAGTCCGGACAAGAGTAGTGCGAGGTCCACGGCCGAGGCACCGGGTAGCACGCTGAACGGCACCTTTTCCTGCACGGCACGCCGGATGAGCCGGTAGCCGGGATCGCTGATGCCGGGGTAGCCGCCGTCGGAGCAGAGTACGACGTTGCGACCGGCGGCGACCGCCTGCAAGATGCGCTCGGCGACGCGATCTTCGTTGCCTTGCCGGTATGAGATCATCTCCGGCCGCGGGATGTCGAAGGCGCTGAGCAGCGCCCACGTGCGCCGCGTGTCTTCACACGCGATGAGGTCGGCGCTCTTCAACGCCTCCAGCGCACGCGGGCTCAGGTCCGCGAGGTTGCCGATGGGAGTCGCCACAACGTGAAGCATGTTCCCAGTCCCTTGTGTATGCATGATTCATTCACGGCGTGTGTTAGTGGATGAGGATGATCGTGCCCGCCGGATGAATCACGCCCAGCCGGTAAGTGAACGTCGGACCGAAGTAACGCGTGGCCGAGGTGTTTTCAATCGGCCAAGAGGCGGGCGCGGTCTGCGGCAGCGGCCCGGCCGCCGAACCATCGCTGAGCGCAATCCCTTTGTTCCAGCGAATCGCGGGACCGAACGAGGTGATGGGCGTTCCGTCGGCCGCGATGAAGTTGTTGCCGTTCTGCGTGCTGAGAATCGCGTAGTCGCCGGGCGGCAGCACCACATGCTTGTCGATCGCGACATAGCGCGCGGCGTAGGAGCCGCTCTGTTCGCTCGGGCTGTTGACCGCCACGGCCGCTTCCGCCAGTTTCGGACCGCCGCGCTGATACAGGGCGACCGTATTGGCTTGGGGGTTTGCATCTGGATCAAACTGCCCCAGCGCGGTGACCGTGATCGTCTCTTC
>JAKJHA010000258.1 GCA_022704125.1 Verrucomicrobiota bacterium
ATAGCTGTCGAACGGAATCAGGTGCGGGCTCGCCTCCGGCGTGATCCACGAGTCGCGCGGATCGATGCACGCGGTCAGGGTGTGGATGCCGGCACGCAGTCCGGCATCATGGATGCGGGCGACCGCATCCTGCATGTCGGGCAGACCGCGCGGGTAATAGTTGGTGCGCACCGCATAGTGGCCGAGCGTCTGCCACCAGCCGTGCAGGTGGATCGTCGAGAAACCGCCGCGCCGCGCGATCTCGATCCAGTCGTCAGTCGCGGCATACGCGAGATCGGCGAAGAGATAAGAGCCGCGCGCCGACTCCGCCTCCAACGCCCAAGGGCCGCCACTACGCGAGAACGGTACGCCCGCGTAGAGCGCCATCTCGCGCAGCATCGCCGGCATCTGGTCTTTAGGACCGGCGGCGAGTCCGGCGCGCCAGCCGGTGAGTCCGTGCTTCGCGGTCGTGGAGACCTGAAGTGCGTTGCCCTGGATTTTGGTTTCAACCGGCAGTTCGTAGCCGCGCAGACAGACGGCGTCGGTATCATCCGAAAGCATGTTGGCCATGCCGCCGTGATAGGTAGTGGGCGCAGTCGGCAATTCGCAGAAAGTAAGCGCGACCGCATTCGAGAGCGTCAACGCGCGCACCGTGAAGGTCAGGAAATCGCGACGCGCATCGACCTCCAGCACGGCGTCGCCTTGGCCGCGCGGGAAGGAGAAGGTGAGCCGGTTGCCCTGCGCGGCGACACGCCGCGCTGTCAGGCTGCGACCGTCCGCCAAGCGCGCGCGCACCAGCGGGGCGGGACGCGCCAGCAGTTCGCGTCCCGATGCCCGATTGCGTAGCGAGACCGCCTGTCCGGCGGCATCGATCGCCAGTTCGGCGTATCGGGTGCGGAAGCGGGCCACGGGCGGTTCCGCAGATGCGGCTTCGTCCACCAGCACATACGCGGCGCTGGCGCGATCCTTTGGCGACGCAAGTGCCGCCACTTCCTCACCGGAGAAGGTACGCCCATAGATGCGCAGATCATCGAGCAGGCCGTGGTGCGAGACTGCCCCGAGCCAACCGCCCAGACGCAGCGCTTGCGCCTCGACCGGATACGACCACGTCGTGCGCCCGACCTGCTTGCCATTCACATAGGTAACAAGATTCGGCAACGCGAAGGTCACGCAGAGGTGCGTCCAAGTCCGTTGCGGCAACTGATTGAGCAGAGGCACGCCGGTCTCGGTCCATTGCGGTCCCGCGCTTCCGGCGCGCGCACCGGGGCGACCGAGCCGGAACGAGCAGGCGGTATCAGAGACAAACAGCATCATGCCGCCCGGACTCCAGTTGTGCGAGGTCAGCAGGTTCGGGTAGCGGCGCGGCGCGGGATCTTCCCACGTGGCCCAGACGGAGAGAGTGAACTGCGTGGCACCGTTGAGTCCCGGCACAGGCGGCAACTCAGCAAAGGCATTGGTGCCGCCAAAGTGAACGGCGGTACCGAACGTGCCGGTGGCCCACCGGAGCTGTGATAGGTCAGCCTCCAGCAGATTGTCCGAGCGGTCGATGGCAAAGGTGCCGCGCCCTTCGTCAAATGGCAACCAGAGCAACAACGACGGATCCACCGGCTCTGCGGCGTGTCCCCATGCGGCAAACAAACCGCACACCAGCATCATAACAAAGCGACTACGCATATCCCCTCCCCTTTTCCATTATCGAGTACCACTGTAGGATGTGCATTGTGCGGGGAATGCGCGAAGGATGCAAGCAGAAGTTGCGGCGTTACGGGGCTTCTTTTTCGCTGAGTTTTATGCCGTTCTCCTCACACCATTCCTGAAGCGCTTCGCGTTGGGCTGCGTTTTCATAATCATACCATTGTTGCAACAGACCGCGCTCCTCAAGGAAGTACTTGAACCGTGAGTAAGCACCGGCGCGCCTGAATATATTGTAGACCGTGTCTACAGCATCCGGAATGGTCGCCCGGACAAAACGGAAAACCAACGACCGACCAAGATCAAGGTCGTTTTTGTTCGGGACATCGACGTATCGCTCCGGCT
The DNA here is from genome assembly GCA_022704125.1 of Verrucomicrobiota bacterium. Taxonomy (GTDB): domain Bacteria; phylum Verrucomicrobiota; class Kiritimatiellia; order RFP12; family UBA1067; genus DUPH01. Next base: position 2,017 of record JAKJHA010000258.1, read on the forward strand.
TACCGTCGGCTTCTTCGGGAATCTCGTCGATGTCATCCGACGCATAAAAGAATTGATCCGTAACCTTATCGTATACGGCTCGGTTCGTATCTTCAAAGTTACAGCTCACAAAATAGAACGCTGATTCCAGATCGTCATAAGTTGGCATACACTCCGCCTCCGATTAAGAATTTAACTGCCTGTGCCGCCGCCGGTGGCGGCGTCAGCCGACGGTCAGGATCAGAACCGTACACTGGTAAGAATCCGTGTGTCAAGGCCAAAGGATTCTCAACGCACGATTCCTAACCATGAAAAACATTTTTGCACGCTGCCCAGCCACCGTACTCCGGCTCTTGTCATCGTCTTGCGAAGCGCTGGGAGGGGCAAGCGTCTGCTTGCCCGCGGACGAGCGACGCTCGTCCCTCCCATCCTTCCGCGTAGCGGAAGACGGCTCGTGAGGACATTCGCCCTCAAGCTTCGCGCCTCCGCATGAAACAACCGAACAACGCTTTTGCTCTCACGGTTGCAAACCACTGCGTGGCCGCAACAAGAGAGATTGACCCGCGACGTTCGACCCGCGACCTGCGGCTGGAGCAACCCACAAAACAACCTCCGCGCTCTGCGTTAAATAAAACCGAGCTATGCCCCCCAAAAAACCTTCGTGTCCTTCGTGCCTTCGTGTGCGAAACAACATAACTCCTCATGTGCCGCTTGCATCGCTGGGTGCGGTTTGTTACTGTTCGCCTGTGTGTAAAAATGGAGACGGGGAGGGAGCGGGATGAGGCGGATTATCGTTGGTGCATGTGTCACAATTGCAGCGTGGATCGCGCTGGGTGCGGCAACGCCGAACTGGCCGCAATGGCGCGGTCCGGAGGGTACGGGAATCGCAGCGCCGGGAACGTATCCAGTGACATTTTCCGCTGCGGAGGGCGTGCTATGGAAATCCGCCCTGCCCGGCAAGGGCTGTTCGACGCCACTCGTCTGGGGCGAGTGTATCGTGCTGACTGCCGCTGCCGGTGAGGGGACCAACGGCCTTGACTGCGCCGTCTGCTTTGAGTGGACGACCGGCAAAAAGCTGTGGCAAACAAAACTGGGCCAGCAAAGCCCCGGACGTCACCGTCGTGGTAGTGGCAGCAATCCGTCGCCAGTGACCGACGGAACGCGCGTCTATGTCTACTTCAAGAGCGGAACACTGGCCGCGCTCGACTTCAAGGGAACCCTGCTCTGGCAGACCAACCTTCAGCAACGCTACGGCAAGGACTCGCTCTGGTGGGATCTCGGCACCAGTCCTGTTCTGGCGGGCGGCCTTCTGGTGGTGGCGGTCATGCAAGAGGGCAACTCCTATGTGGTGGCTGTGGATCCGGCGACCGGCAACGAGGTCTGGAAGAAAGCACGCGAATATCCGGGACGCGAGGAAACACGCCAAAGCTACACTACGCCCCTTGTGGTCCGGGCGGAGGGGCGCGACACAGTGGTGATCTGGGGAGCGGACCACCTGACAGGCAACGATGCGGCGACCGGCGACCTGCTGTGGCAGTGCGGCGGTTTCAATCCGGAGAACAAGTCGGTCTGGCGCGTGATCGCCTCACCTACGTTGGAGCGGGGTATCGCCGTCGTGCCGTACGGACGTGAGCAGTTCGTGGCGGGCGTCAGGATCGGCGGCAGCG
>JAKJHA010000259.1 GCA_022704125.1 Verrucomicrobiota bacterium
CGCCGGAGCCGACCGACCTGCCGTTGATACAGCCAGTGCCCGACAATCTGGATTACGACAAATGGCTGGGTTACGCGCCCGCCGAGTTCTACAGCGAGCTACGCACGCACCCGCAAGGCAAAGATGGCGAGGCAAACTTCGGACGGCCCGGCTGGATGGTGATGCAGGCGTACAGCATGGGCATGATCGCCAACTGGGGGGCACACCACATCGATATCGCTCAGTGGGCGCTCGACATGGAGGCGTCCGGGCCGGTAAAGGTAAGCGGCAAGGCTGAATTCCCCAAACGTCGGCTGTGGGATGCGCACGGCAAATTGGATGTCCGCATGGAGTATGCGGACGGCACGTTGCTGCACGTCGCAGACGAAAGCCTCTACCCCAACGGCGTACGCTTCATCGGTGATAAAGGCTGGATTTTCTGTGGGCGCGGGTCCGTCAAGACCATGTCGAACGATCCGGGCGCCGGCGGCAAACACGGACGCTGGCGACCGCTCGAAGCCAGCCGCAAGGAGTTGATCGAAGGCGAGGTCGAACGTCCGCTGGCACGCAACCCTTCGAACCACCACCGCATCTGGCTGGAGGGCATTCGTACGCGCACCCCGACCCACGTGCTGCCCGAAACGGCACATCGGACCACGACCGCTTGCATTCTCGCCTATACCGCGATGAACCTCAAACGCCCGTTGACTTGGGATCCGGCAGCCGAACGGTTTGTCGGGGACGCCGAGGCCAACGCCACGCTGTCGCGCCCCGAACGCGAGCCTTACGGCGTGCGCCGTTCGCTGGCTCGCGCCGGCATGAAACTCTGATATGGACATTCTGATCTATACACGAAATTACACGCCTGACGGCAAGGGCTATGTACACGACAACATCGCGACCAGCGTGGCCGCGCTACGCGAGCTTTGCGCGGAGCACGGTCTGAAGGCCGATGCCTCGGATGACCCCGCGCTGTTCACCGAGGAGCGCCTCAAGGGGCTGAAGGCGATCATCTTCGCCAACACCAACAACGAGGCGTTCTCGGCGGACGCTCAGCGCGGTGCGTTACTCGACTATGTTTACCGTGGCGGTGCTTTTGTTGGACTGCACTCTGCCACCGGCTCCGAACGTAAGTCAGAGGCGTTCCGGCGTATGTTGGGAGGACGCTTTCTGTGGCACCCGCCGCTTCAACCTTTCACCATTCGGGTGAACGACCGCCGCCATCCGGCCACCGCGCATCTGGATGCGACTTGGTCGTGGACCGACGAAGCCTATGTCTGCAACTGCACGCCTGACATCCACGTTCTCTTCGAGGTCGAGGTTGCCAGTCTGCAAAAAAAGCCGCGCGACAAGCGACTCGACACCTTCAAAAGCGGTAGTTTCCCGCTCGCGTGGTGCCGCCGTCACGGTGCCGGGCGAGTCTTTTACACGGCCCTCGGGCATTTGAAAACGCATTATCAGGATCCGGCCTTCCGTACTCACCTCATCCAGGGAGTACTGTGGTCGATGAGTGTAAACGCATAAATGGAGCGCATGTTATGACATCTCTCACACGTCGCGGATTCATTCAGGCCGGCAGCCTCGCCGGTGCAACACTCGCTATGCCGTCCCTCATTCCGGCGCGTGTTCTAGCGCAGGCGGCGCCCAGCCGCATCATCCAGATCGGCGTCATCGGTTGCGGACGTATCGCCTCCAGCATGGAGATTCCCGGCATTCTGCGAGTGCCGGACCAAGCGCGTATCGTCGCGCTCTGCGATTTAGATTCAAAACGCCTCGCCGTAGCGCAGCAGAAGGTCGATGCCGCTTACGCGAAAGGTTCAGCCCCCGCCGCACCGGTCAAAACCTTTGCCTGCTACCGCGACATGCTGCGCGACGGGAATGTTGACGCGGTCATGATCTGCGTGCCCGACCACTGGCACGCGCTCTGCGCCGTCGAGTGCGCACTAGCCGGCAAGGACATCTGGCTGCAAAAGCCGTTTTCACAGACGATTCATGAGGGGCGCATCCTGGCTGAGGTCGTGCGCCGCAAGGGTCTGATTTTGCAAGTCGGATCACAGCAACGCTCCAGCGCGCAGTTCCGTACCGGTTGTGAACTGGTGCGTAACGGGCGCATCGGCCGCATCACGCGCGTCGAGGTCGGCTTCGGCAAGGACAAGGACGGCGGCCGCAAAGAGGAGATGCCGGTTCCCGAGAACCTGGACTACGATGCTTGGCTCGGCCCGACCCCTCTCGCCTACTACACCGAAGACCGCGTCCACAATCAGGACACCACCAAGATCGGCAGCCGTCCCGGCTGGATTCAGATGGAGCCGTATGGATGGGGCATGATCACCAACTGGGGCGCGCACCACCTGGACATCGTGCAGTGGGGCCTCGGCATGGAAGACCGCGGACCGCTGGCAGTGTCGGGCACCTGCGAGTGGATGGACAAGGGCCTCTGGAACGCGCACCGTGAGTTCGACCTGCTCTACACCTACCCCGGCGACATCAAGGTCAGCGTCTGCTACCGCTATCCGAACGGCGTGCGCTTTATCGGCGACGAGGGCTGGATCTTCGTCAGCCGCGGTGCCGCGCGTGTCACGGCCAGCGACCCGTCGATGCCCGCCACGACCCTCAAGGCGCTCGACGCGAGCGACCCAAAGTTGCTCAGCGCTCCGCTGGACTCGAATGCCGTGCGGCTGCATGTCAGCGACAACCACGTCACCGACTGGCTGAACGCGATCCGCGGCCGCACCAGTGCCGCAACCAGCGCAGAGATCGGCCACCGCTCGACCTCGGTCTGCATTCTGGGCCATCTCTGCATGAAGACCGGCAAAAGCTTGAAGTGGGACTGGCAAGCCGAACGCACCGACAACGAAGAGGCTAACCGCCTGCTGGTCTGTCAGGAACGCGGTGCTTTCAGCATCGCCAAGACCCTGCAAGCGGCGAACCTAGAGATCAAGGTGTAATCGCCATCCTGTTTTACCTGTTACGTCAATCCATACCATAAACGAGGAACACATGAAAACGAACGTCATCCTATGTGCCAGTGCCGCCGCCGTGCTGCTTGCCGGTTGTGGCAAAAAATCCGAAGCCAGCAGCGGCAAATCCTGCTGCGAGGGCACCATCAAACTCATCACGCTCGACCCCGGGCATTTCCATGCCGCGCTGGTCCAGAAGCGCATGTATCCCGGAGTCTCGCCCACCGTGCATGTTTATGCGCCGGAAGGCAACGACCTCAAGATGCACATGGACCGGATCAATGGCTTCAACACGCGTGCCGAAGAGCCGACCGCCTGGAAGAGCGAGGTCTACACCGGTGCGGACTTCTTTGAAAAGATGCTGGCGGATAAAGCCGGCAACGTCGTGGTACTCGCCGGCAACAATGCGCGCAAAACCGAGTACATCCTCAAAAGCGTGCAGGCCGGCTACAACGTGCTGGCCGACAAGCCGATGGCTATCACACCCAAAGATTTTGAACTGCTCAAGCAGGCGTTCGACGTGGCGCGCGAAAAGGGCGTGATGCTCTACGACATCATGACCGAGCGCTACGAGATCACCACCCTGCTGCAACGCGAACTCTCCCGCTTCCCCAAAGTTTACGGCGAGCAGGAAAAGGGAACGCCCGATGATCCGGCGGTGACCAAAGAGAGCGTACACCACTTC
>JAKJHA010000024.1 GCA_022704125.1 Verrucomicrobiota bacterium
TGGAGGTCCGGCGAGTCCTCAAGACGGTTCCAGGGAAAGAGGGAATCGGTCTCGTACAAGGTCATGCCGCCCACTATACACCGCAACCGATCCCCGCGTCAAGCGCCTTCTTGGCGGAAATGGGGTAAAAAAACGGTTTTTTTCCCCCGCCGGAAAACAGACCCGCGTGTTTCCAAGGAAATTCAAACATCCGCTGGGGGATCGCACTTTTCCCCGCACCCGTTTCGCGCAATACAGGTGCGCAAAACTCGAACAGCGCAATCGGCTCGCACAGCGCGAAGCGCGGTTGCGCTCTGCGCATAAGGTTTGTTACCATTCGGCATGACTGCTAAACATGCCCCCGTACGGTTCTGCCTGGAAGTTTCACCGGCACCTTGCGTGCTTGTTCTGTTCGGTGCCACGGGTGACCTCGCGCGCCGGAAACTATTCCCCTCGCTGTTTCAGCTTCACACACGTGACCTGCTGCACGCCACTTCGCGTATTGTAGGTTGCGGTCGCACGCGCCACGATCAGGAATCTTTCCGCGCTCTGGTCGCCGAGGCCCTGCCGCCGTCGGCCTCCGCCGCCGAGCGTGACACGTTTCTAGCGCGTTTCAGCTATGTACGGACCGACGAGACCGATCCCGACACCTTTGCGCATCTCGGGCAGCACCTCGCAGAACTGGATCGGATCGAGACTCCGGCTCCGTTCAATCATCTTTTCTATCTCGCTATCCCGCCCTCTACCTACCAGTCGATTTTCGCACGTCTCACCGCAGCGGGCTTGCTCGAAGAGTCGGACCACAATTCGGCATGGCGTCATGTGCTGCTGGAGAAGCCGTTCGGGACAGACTCCGCCACGGCGGCGGAGTTGGACGCCTTCCTGCAGCAGCATGCGCGTGAAGAGCAGATTTTCAGGATCGACCACTATCTGGGAAAAGAGACGGTTCAAAACATCCTGATCATGCGCTTCGCAAACATCCTCTTGGAGCCGGTCTGGAACCACACCTATATCGACCATGTGCAGATCACGGTTGCGGAGGCGCTGGGCATCGAGCACCGCGCCGGTTTCTACGAGCAGTCAGGGCTGTTGCGCGACATGTTCCAGAACCACTTGCTGGAGATGCTCGCGTTGGTGGCGATGGAACCGCCCGCCGAGTATTCAGCCGATGCGATCCACCGCGAAAAGCTGGCGCTGATCCGCGCCATCCGTCCCTTCCCGTGTGACACGCTCGGAGATGTCATGGTGCGGGGGCAGTACGCAGCGGCAGACAACATGGCCGGATACCGCGAGGAGCCGGGGGTCGATCCGAGCTCCACGATTGAAACCTTTGCGGCCACCAAGCTGTGGATCGACACACCGCGCTGGCAGGGCGTGCCCTTTTATCTGCGCTCAGGCAAGCGTCTTACGAAAAGAACCAGCACCATCACCTTGGTCTTCAAGTGCTCACCGCATACCCTGTTCGGCACCTGCGAGCCCGACTCGCTGGTGCTCAACGTGCAACCGGATGAAGGCATGATCCTGAATTTGCAGGCCAAGCGCCCGGGGCCCAAACTGTGCATGGGCGAATTGCCGCTCGCCTTCAAATACGCCGACCTCGGTGATGAATTGGACGCTCCTGACGCCTATGCGCGGTTGCTCTTGGACGCCATGCTGCACGACCACACGCTCTTCGTCCGCAATGAGACGATCGCGGCGGCCTGGCAGCTCTTCACGCCGGTCCTTGAGACCTGGCGCGATCATCCAGACCGCTGCCCGTTGCATCCCTATGCCGCAGGTTCGGACGGTCCCGCGGCCGCCGCAGACCTTCTGGCCCGCGACGGTCGGGCGTGGCGTCCGGTTTAGCCTAACGCGGACGAAGCCCGCAACCCTCACCCCGTCCCTCTCTGTAATTTTAGCTAACAGATTTCAGATGGCTCATATCTGCGCACACCGCCTCCCTTGTTGCCGTGCCCCCCAGGGTCACATATTCGAATATGTGACCCTGGGGGTGGTTGTTTTTCTAACTCCCTCCCACCGGCGTGCTTAGAAGTTGCAAGTTGAGCGTTGCAAGTTGAGCGTTTTCCGCGCGTTGCGCGGAACATGGCGGCGTGAAACGCCGCCCGGTCAAGCAGACGCTTGACCCTCCCGGTGCTCCGCGAGGAAACCTGAGGCCACCCTTCCGCACAGCGGAAGGCGGCTCGTAGGAACACTCGCCCTCCAACCTTCGCGTCTTCGCGCCTTCGCGTGAAACAACCGAGCAGTGCTTTTACACTCATCATTGCGACCGCTGGGTGGTCGCAATAAGAGAAGTTGACCCGCGACCTACGACCCGCGACTTGCGGTCAGCACTGCCCTCAAAAAACCTCTGCGCTTCTGCGCCTCTGCGAGAGGAAACCAGAGTAGCGCAAATCTCAAATCCTTAGTGCCCTTAGTGCCTTCGTGTGGAAAACACCTTGGTCTTGGCTTGGCCGCCCTTCATCGGGAAGATGCCGGCCATCTCCGGCGCGATCGCGAAGATCACGAGGTTCTCCTTGAAGTTTTTCGCGAAGAAGGGGTAATCCCCGATGATCTTCGCCTTGACCGCCTCATCCGTGCACAACTCGGCGGTTCCCTTGTAGCGTAAATACGCGCTGCCGTCGGTCGCCGTACGTGCAATCTCGACTTTGGGGTTCTTTTGGATCTGCGCGTACATCTCCTTCTTTTTCGAGGTAACCAGCACCAGCTTGTTATCAATCACAAAGGTGTACTTGATCGGACGGACGCGCGCACCATCCTGCTCGCAGGTCGCGAGATAAAAGTGGCCGGCTTTTTCTAGGAAGCCCGCCACCTCCTGCAGAAACACATCCTGCTTATCAGCGCTCTCTTTGATCAACACGTAGCTCTTGATCTCCTCGCCCTTGCCGACCAATACGGCCAACGCCACTATCATCATCATCCATGCTCGTTTCATTTTCATCGATAACCTCCTTGTACTTACTAAACACTACCCTTCCAACTCGACTTTCTTCGCAATCGCCCGCGACACGAGAAAACGCGCTTCGCCAGCACCGATCACCAGTGAGCGCTCATGCTTGCGATTACGGAACATCCGCACGCGGACTCCGGGATAGAGTCCCATCTCGGCAGACTTGCGGTCGTGGTTCACGCGGATGATTCCGCATTCGCCATCCTTAAGATCCATGAGACAGCGCCCGGTTGACGGCGTCGACTGGAGATTGTCGTCACGATGACTCATACGACTACCCGCTTTCCAACAGTTCGCATCAGACCATAACCGCACACCGCGGCGACGGCCACACCACCTATCCAGAGCGTCGCATGCAACGGCGCTTCCGCAAAAGTGGCAAGCTGATAGTACACCGTCGCCACCATCCACGCCAGCAGCGTCTGGTAGGTCACAGCAAAAAGCATCCAGCGCCAACCCGCCTCACGCGCCAACACGATCAACGCCGCCAGACACGGCGAATAGATCAGCACGAACAAGAGATAGGCGAAGGCGGCAACGCGGGAATCGAAATGGTCGCGCAACGCATTGAGCAGGCCACCACAATGCACCGAGCACTCCTGCGGCCCCGCACATCCTTGCTGTTCCGCACACTCCGCTGCTACCACACCGCCGCCGGACTTGTAGGCGGCGACCAGTCGTTTGGCGGCATCCTTGAGCGCTTGCCCCAGCACGAACGGGGCATCGCCATGCGCGTCTTCTTCATGCGCGTAAAGCACCTCCAGCGTTCCCACAATCGCCTCCTTGGCCATCAACCCTGCCAGCAGTCCGGCGGCGGCAGGCCAGTTTTCTTCCGACACACCCATCGGACGCAGCGTCACCGTCATGGCACGTGCGGCAGATGTACGCCATTCGTTGGCGCGTTCCGCGTCGCCGCTTATCCGGTCAAGCAATGCATTACCAAGACTCAACAGCAACGCGATCAAGACGATCACTTGACCGGCACGTGTGAGAAAATTTTTGAGGTTGGCCCACACGTGCTCCAGACAGCCGCGCAGCGCAGGTACATGATACGGCGGAAGCTCCATCACAAAGGCCGCCGCCTCGCCCCTCAGCAAGGTGCGGTGCAACACGAGCCCCGATAAAATCGCGAGTATGCCGCCGATCAGATAGAGTGCAAAGATCACCAGATTGCCCGAACGCTGGAAAAAGGCCATTGCGAAAATCGCATAGACCGGCATCCGCGCACCGCATGACATGAAGGGCGTGATCAGCATCGTCAGCACGCGGGCACGTCGTTGCTCCAGTGTGCGCGTCGCCATCAAGGCCGGCACCGTGCAGCCAAAACCGACCAACAGCGGGATAAACGCTTTGCCCGGCAAGCCGATGCCATTGAGAAAACGATCCATGATGAACGCCGCGCGCGCCATATAGCCCGACTCCTCCAACAATGTCAGGCAGAGGAAGATCATGCAGATCGGCGGCATGAAGGTCGCGACCGTCGTCAAGCCGGCACCGGCACCGTCGGCAAGCAGCGTGATCAAAATCTCAGGCGCGCCGCGTGCGGTCAGCCAGACCCGCGTCTGATTGATCAGCAGCGCGCTAAACACGCTGTCAAAAAAATCGACCAGCGGCTGCGTCAGCCGCACGGTAAGCCAGAAGACGACGAACATCACGCCCAGAAATGCGGGGATGCCGACTGGACGGCTCAGCAACACGCGGTCGGCGATATCGGAAAAACGCCGCCGCATCTCGTCCCGGCGGCACACCACGTCGCGCGCGAGACCGCGGATAAAGCCCAGCCGCGCATCCATCACCGCAGTTTCCGGCCGCTGCCCGGTATGCCGCGCTAACCGCGCGTTCTCTTCCTCCACGATCGCGTCGAACATGCCGCCCGTCAATTCACGCGCGCACGGGTCGCGCTCCAGCAACTTGATCGCCAGCCACCGCGAATCCACACCCGCATCATCGGCAGCCACGATCAGACACACCTGCAAGCGCCGCACCGAGGGCTCCGCTTCGCCGTACGCCACATGCGCCGCGGGCAGACGGCGTTCGGACGCGACCTCCGCCACCGCCGTGCGCAGCTCCGCCAGTCCCTCGCCGCGCGAAGCAACCATCGGCACGACCGGGCAACCCAGATGTTGCGCCAGATGCCGCGCATCCACCTTGATCCCGTGCCGCTCCGCCACATCCACCTGATTGAGCGCCACCACCAACGGCACGCGCATATCCAGCAGTTGGGAGGTAAGGTAAAGGCTGCGTTCGAGATTCGAGGCATCGACAATGTTGATGACCGCAGACGGACGGTTACGAATCAGATAATCGCGGGCGACTCGCTCGTCCTCGGTATCCGGCGAAAAGGAGTAGATGCCCGGCAGATCGGCAATACGGTACGCGCGGCCATTGAGCGTGAAATTGGCATGTGCGCTCTCAACCGTCACGCCAGTCCAATTGCCCGTGCGCTCATGCGCCCCCGTAAGCAGATTGAACAGCGTGGTCTTGCCGGCATTGGGATTGCCTACTAAAACGACGTTCAGAACGTCGTCCATATTCAATCCCCCCGCTCGCTTTTGTTAGACAAGGAAAACATGTCCGCAGAGTATACGGGGCACGGCCCTTTGAAAACAAGCGTAATCGGTAGCCAGCTGGCGTTTTGTGCAAAGTGTTGTTGACGGCGGAACAAGCGTCTGCTTGAGCGGCGGCAGTCACGCCGTCATCTTCAGGCTAAACCCGGTCGGGCACGATATAGGGTGCGCGGTAGTCGCGCGTCAGCAGTGCATTGGCCTCGGCGTCGCCCGGAAAAGTCAGCGTCGCGGGATCAAAGGTCAGGGTGCGTCCCAACCGGTAGGCGATATTACCGAGATGAATCAAGGCACAGGAGTAAAATCCCTCTTGGATACCGACGTTGAAAACTGCGGGATCGGGCTCACGAATTGCGTTGACGAAGTTCGCATAGTGGTTACCGATACCGGAACCACGTTCGCCCAGCTCGCGTTTCTCCCCCATGTAGGTTTGCCAAGACGCGACATCCTTGGCCATATAGCCCTTCGCGCCGAAAAAGAGATTACCGGTCACGTTGCCACGGCTGGTGGCCATGTAGGTGTTGCCCTGTCCGGCACCTTTCAGCCACATCCCGTCCTCGCCGTTCGTCACCCAGTGGCGCACTTCGAATTGCAGGATTTTCTTCTTATCCCCGCCCCCTTCGGGATTGGGAAACTCGAATATCGCCATCAGTACGTTCGGGGTCTCCTGCGCGTCGTCGAACATGACGTGTCCGCCCACGGCCGTGATCCGGGTCGGCAGCGTCACTCCCAATCCCCATCGGGCGATGTCCATCTCATGGACCCCTTGGTTGCCCATGTCGCCATTGCCGTATTCCCAGTTCCAATGCCAGTTGTAGTGGAAACGGTTTTTGTTGAAGGGACGCTTGGGCGCAGGCCCCAGCCAGAGGTCGTAGTCGACGCCCGCCGGCACCGGCTCATCGGGAAACCGCCCGATGGTGTTGCGCCATTTGTAGCAGATCCCCTTGGCCATGTAGACCTCACCCAGCCCGCCTCCGTGCAGAAAACGCGCCATGCTCTGCGCACACGGATTGCTGCGCTGTTCGGCACCATCCTGCACCAGCACCTTGTATTTTTGGGCGGCTTCGACCAATTTGCGCCCCTCGTACACATTGTGGCAGCAAGGCTTTTCGACCGAAACATGTTTGCCGGCCTGGATCGCCCAGATCGCGGCCAGTGCATGCCAGTGGTTGGGCGTCACGATCGAAACCGCGTCAATCTCCTTGTCCTCGAGCAGCTTGCGCAGGTCCGTATAGGTCTTGGGCGCCCTCAAGTTTTTATCGGTAAAGTGGCGCTTGATGACCGGCGCGAAGAGATTGGCATCGACATCGCACAACGCCGCGACCTCGACATTCGGCAAAGCCTGATACGCCTTGATATGGCTTTGCCCCATGCCGTGAATACCAATCACCGCCACGCGCACACGATCATTCGCAGCCGCCCACGCCCGGTGCGTTCCCCACAGCAGCGCGCTTCCTGTTGTCGCCATAAACTGTCTACGCGTCATATCCAGTCTCCTCAACGTTGGTGATTCACGCCTCCGCTCTCCCGCAGCACCGCACAAACGATCCTAGTAGGATTTCCGGATTCCATCCTACACGGTCCGGATCACTTCTGCAAGCACGAGAGGCAGAATACGACAATTCCCCCTTACCCGACGTGTAGAAAACTGCTAAACTACGCGAAGTGAAAAAGACGCCATTTGTTTTTTATTGGGGGATCCTGTGCGTTTTTGGGGGAATGGCTTTGGCGGCGACGCCCGAGGGCTGGGAGACGCGGCTGGATGTCGCAGAGCGTAGCGCCTTGGCGGCCATGAACCTCAAACCGGAACGCGGCGCGCTGCGCGTGCATGTGTGCAATCCGGCTGACAATAGCCGGGTCGAGATATCGTTGCGTAGCGGCGAGACCGCATACCGGCTGACGCCCAAGGACATGATCCCAGGCGGTAAGAGTGGTCGCATCACCACCTGGCCGTGTCCGACGCTGGGCACCAACCTCTGCTGGTTCACCTTGAGGCGCATTGAGGACGCCTGGTACGCCTATGTCGACCAGCAGCCGGTGTTGCGCATGCCGGAACTCTGGCCGGGTATGTTGGAACTGCAACACGCGCCCGAGAACCAGCCCCCCGAAGCGGAGCTTGACGATTACACGCAACGGCTCGGCTCCTTCGCCTTCGAGGACAACTTCCTTGTGCCGGCCGGTTCCGAGTTCCCGCCGACGTGGGAGATCATGGGCGGCATCTGGAAGCTGCACTCGGTCACCGGTTCGATCAGCGGCTCGTCCGGCGGCTATCAACTCGCGCGTCAGCCGAAGCCCGAGAAGAGCCCGAACTTCTATACGCTGGAAGGCGGCGGTACCAACGCTGTGGTGCTGGCGGGCGAACCGTTCTACTGCCGCTATGTCTACCGAGCTGCAGTGCAACATAACGTCGGTACCAACGGCATCGTCTTTCTAGCCGGTGAGTTCGGCGGATTTCTGGCTTTCACGGCGCGGACCGATCCCGCCACCGACCGCCTGATCCTCGAACTGTGGCAACAGCCAGCCGCGGCCGATGCGCCGGCTGTGGCGCTGGAGGCCGTCCAGACCGAACTCCCCGCCGGACAGTGGTTGCTGCTCGAAGTGCAGGTGATGGACGACCGCGTGATCTGCCGGGCCGACAATATCGACGTCATCCGCCGCAAAATGGCGCTGCCGCCGGGCGGCCGCTTCGGGCTCTTCACCAACATGCCGGACGGTGAAACCACACGCTTCGACGACGTAGCGGCCTGGTCGCATGAGGAACAACGCTTCGATTCGCCCGAGGACGTGACTTTTGCCACGCGCTACCAGACCCCCGGCGTGCAGTCGCTCCTGCGCCACACCACCACCTGGCTCTACATGCCGTCCGCCAACGGTGCCACGAACACCTGGACCTACGGCAAGCCCACCGGCGGACCGCTGCGCCAAGAGACGCTTTTCGTCGCTACTTCCGATGACTTCATCTGCGGCCTGACTGCCGGCGACGGCGAAGGCGGCACTCCGCTCTACCGCCTGACCTGCGTCCAAGCCGACGGCGCACGCACCTTCTCGCTCGAAGCCGTCACCCCGACCAACACCGTGCTGCTCGACAGCCACACCACCACCTTCGTCAGCAACCGCGTGGTGCTCGCGCTGGACGCGCTACGCCCACACAAGCTGCGCGGCTATGCGGATGGACGCCTCGTCTGCTTCGACCGCCCTGCCCAACAGCCCGGCGGCGTGCAGGGTGTTTTCGCCAGCGCAAAATCAGACCTCTTCTTCACGGCGCCGCAGGTCTCCTCGAAGGACACCCGCATGAGCGAGCGCTTCGAAAAGAACCCGCTGTACGTCAACGATCCTTTCATGCGCCACTGGGCCTCGCCCGAAGGCCAGTGGATCACCTTCAAAGACGGCATGACCTGGTTCAAAGGCGATCTCACCGGACCAGTCAAGATCCGCCTGCCCATAGTCAACGGCATGGAACTGCATCTCGGCATCCGCGAAGACTCCTCCAACGGCACCTGCCGCGTGAGCGTTAAAGACGACCTCATCAGCGTCTTCACCCCTGAAAGCGGCACCAACGCCGCATTCACTGTGACGGCCGCGCAAGTGCCGGAAATCGCCTTTGACGATAAGAAGGTGCGCCTCTTCACGCTGGGTGTCGAGGATTACCTCGTCTGGCTGGGCGGCGACGACGTCCTGCTCGCCCGCACCCACCTCGCCGCGCCGCTCTCGGGACGCAAGATGCGCATCGCCGGCATGACGCTTGAGAACCTCAGCCACACGCTGGTGAAGCGCGACAACGTCTTCGACACGCTCTTCACCGAATCGCTCTTCAACTGGACGCTGAACGGCGGCCGTTGGGAGGTCATCAACCGCTTTTATTGCGAGCCGACCTGGTCGCACATGAACGGCGAAAGCGCCGACTCCCTAGCCGCGCTTTGGTCCAAATATGTCTTCAGCGGCGACTTCAGCATCGAGTTCTACGCCGGCATGCGCATGGGCTGGTATGCGCGCCCCGGCGACCTCAACCTGACCGTCATGAGTCGCGAAAACTCCACCAGCGACGGTTACACAGCAATCGCCACGGGATGGGATCCCGACCATTCGCAACTCTATTCGCGCCTGCTGCGCAATGGCGAGGCGATGGCCATCTCCACCAAGTACCTCGTGCCGCGTTCACGCGCCGGTCTGGCGCGGCAGGGCTACCAGCCGTTGGTCGCCGCCGGCCGTGACATCCACGGCGCTTGGTACGGCATGCAACTCCGCCGTATCGGCAAGAACCTGCAATACATCTACGACAACGAAGAGGTCTTCAACGTCGATGATCCCGAGCCGCTGCAGGAAGGCTCGCTCGGCATCTGGACCTACCGCAACTCGATGATGGTCGCGCGCATCAAGATCGCCGCCGAGTCGATCCGTCCGCGTCCTTTTGCCTTCCACACGATCCCCGCCGACCAGCCACCCGCACCGGAACCGCCGCCGCCCGCCGACTCCGGTGTGCGCGTCAACGGCCGCGTGGTCCAACCGCTCGCCCCGGACTTCTGGCATGCGTTCGACACCGTGAGCCACCCCAGCGTGCGCTTCCGCAATCTCGATACCGCCCATCCCGAAATGCATGTGACCTCAATCCTCGGCGGTGGCACTTTCCTGGTGCGGTGTGACCTGCCCCCGGCCCAGCCCGACAAACTGCTGGGCTGGCGTTTCGAAATCGCGCGCCACCCGCAGGCCCTGGTCAACTTCGAATTCTCGACCGTCAAACCCGACGGCAAGGGCGGCTTCACCACGGTTCAAGAGTGGACCTATGTGCTTTCGGGGACCGACGAGACGCGCGGCCCGCGCCAGATCATCGGCAAGCTCGACGAACTGCTTCCGTCGGAGGGCACCAACCTTGTCTGGACACCGGTCGAGATCTGGGTCCCCTCCGAAGTCATCCGCGCCAATCAGGCGGTGCAACTCGAAGGCTTCGGCAACCTCCAGCCCAGCGACGTGCAGATGGGCCTCAAGGGCAACCCGCCCCACGCCTGGTATGCCGTGCGCGCCTTCCGCGAAATCCACCGCGGCACACCGGAACTCTCGGCCCCGCCCGAAAAGCGTAACGAAATCGCCGCGCTCGCAAAGATCGTCAACGGCCTGCGCCCCGGCGAGTTGCAGATGGTGGAGGTGTCCGCCGCGCTCGATCCCCGCAAGCCTGTGATCGAATGGGCGGTGCCGGAACTGGCGAACTTCGGCCTGCGCGCCGAAGCCGACTCCGCCATCCCCGGCTCGATTCTGGTCACGCCGGTTCACCCTTGGCCCTCACCCATGCTGCCGCCCAAACGTGCTCTGGCCGACGCCCAGCCCGCCCCCTTCGCGGCTGAAGGCAACTGTATCCGCGTGCTCGTGCCATTCGAAACGCTCCAGCCCAACCGCATGACGCTGGCGCTCGAACTCTCCGACGGCCGCATCTTCCGACAGGTCGTGCCAATGCGCACCACTGAAGGACTCAACCATCCGCCGGTCCTGCTGAGTCTCACCCTGCCCGAGGGCGGTATCGAGACCTTCGAAGCGCGCCCCGGCGACGCCACGCCCTACCAGACCAGGGCCATCGCCTCAATCGACAACACCGACCCCCAGCGCGGCGGTGTGCTCAAGTTCCAGAACGCCGGTGTCTACGGTCGCCGTCTGGACGGCCTGCTGGTCAAGTCGTTCAATCCGGTCGCCACGCCTCTCATCCAATTCCGCTACAAGGGCGACCCCATGGCGATCGTCTCACTGGCTTTCGGCTCCTCGGCCTTTACCTTCTCCGAAGTCTACAACACCCACGTGCGCTTCGGCGGCGGCGTGGCGGCTCCCATGGACGACACTTGGCGCGTGTGGACCGGCATCCCGACAGACAGCGGCGGCCAGCTTCCGCTCACGCAGCGCACCACGGTCCCGCCCGCGCCCCTGCGCTTCGCTTCGCGCGACGGTAGCGACCAGACCGGCCTGCACAGTACGCTCTACATTGACGACATCGCTTGCGGCCCAGCCGTCGGTCCCAACCGCCCCTTCGCCTTCAAGGCCGACTACGCCGATCCCGACACCGTCGCCGAAGTCGTCTATGCGATCATGCAGGGCCCCGTCGCCTTTGACAACCGCCCCGAAGAAGAGCGTGCTGCAGTCACTTGGCTGCCTGCAAAGAACGGCGAAGTGATCGAACCCGACATCTCCAAAATCCCCGACGGCATCCACCACCTGCTGGTACGCGCGCGCGACGGAAAATCGCTCTGGTCGCACCCCGCAGACCTGCCCTTCATGCTCGACCGCGCGCAACCGCAGGTCACGCATGCGATCAACGCCGTCGAAAAATACAACGGCAGCAGCCTCACGCTCTCGTTGACCGATCCCGTCTCGCCGCCGGTGCCCAACACCATCCGCCTGACTTGCCTGGGAACGCCGCTTGATATCGCCACCGACAACGGTTTCTGCGCCATCGGGCACGGCACGCTTTCCTATGAATTTGACTGGATCTGGCTGCTGCGCAAGCAACTCGCTAGCGCCAAGCATGGCGACGTCTTGCCGATCACCGTCGACGGCATCACCGACGCCTCCGGTAACGGCGCGCCGCCGCTGCGCATCGACATCAAGCTGGACTTGGAATCCGACAAGCGCCCGCCCACCGTGTTCCCCGCGCCGCCCACCAAAAACATCCTCTGGATGCAGCCGACACTCACCGCGCTGGAGCCCCTCTTCCCGGCTAACCGCAACCTCACCGCTGCTACCGTGGCCACGCCGGACGGCCATGTGCTCGAAATCGCGCCCAACGGCGAAAAAAACTCCTTTATCCAACACGCCTTCTCTCCGGCCTGGGATCCGGACAAACACCCGTGGATCGCTGTGTCGTTCCGGATGCTCGACATCCCGGAGGGGCTGCGCCCCTTCACGCTCTCCTTCAACACCGGCCCGCGCCGTCCGCGCGGCATCAAAGATGCCCATACACTCGACCTGACCAACACCAATCATCTCACCTACGTGATCGGTGCGACATCCTGCACCACCGGCGTCTGGCACGATATCCTGATCAACGCGCGCGACTTCCTGCGCGACGAGACCGAAGAACACAAAGACACGCCGGACCTGACCTACCTCTCGCTCTTCTTCCCGCCCCGTGCCAAAGGCGGCAAGATTCAGATCCGCTCGTTCGCCATTCTGGCTCCTTGGACCTCGGACCACCTGATCCCGCTTAAGGCCTACGACCTGAGCAGTATCAAGGGGCTCGTCTGGCAAGGCGGCGAAGCCGAGCAGACCGGCATTCGCCCCGCTAATCTCGAACGCCCCCAAAACGATCCTCACTGGTTCCGCTTCCGGATCAGCGACCGGCGCGGCAATCTTACCGATACTTGGATGATCCCGATTCCACCGGGCTCCGAAAACACCAAACCCACACTCGCCGGTCTCGAACCGGTCAGTTATTAGTTGTTAGTTATTCACTATTAACTCTTAGTTATTAACTCCTATGACACGCATCATCATTCCCCAATTCGATGTCAACCTCGTCGATGTCACCGTCACCCACTGGCGCAAACAGCCGGGCGAACGTGTGGAAACCGGCGAGTGCCTGGCTGAACTCACGACCGACAAGGCCGTCTATGAACTCGAGTCCCCCGCCGCCGGTACTCTGCTCGCCGTCTACGCGACCGAGAAGAGCGTCGTGCCCACCGGCTTCATTGTCGGCCTGATCGGCGAGCCCGGCGAGGAAGACCCCGCAATCGCCGCCGACAACGAGGCTCTGATGACCGCCTACCGCGGTCCCGCCGCCGCACCGACCCCGGTGCGCGACCGTCCGGCGCGCGTACGCGCCACGCCGCGCGTGCGCCGCATCGCGCAGGAGAAGGGACTCGACCTCGCCGAGATCCAAGCCGCGACCGGCGCCGAGATCATCGACGAAACCGTTCTTGAAACCTACCTCGCTTCCCGCTCATAACACCATGCGCACCGCTCTCGTCACAGGTTCCGGCAAAGGCATCGGACGCGCCATCGCCCTCGCGCTGGCGCGCGACGGCTTCCGCGTGGCCGTCCACTACCGCTCATCGCAAGCCGACGCGCAGGCCACCGTCGCCGCCATCCGCGCGGACGGCGGCGAGGCCGAACTGTTCGCGGCCGATCTGGCGGATGCAACGCAGGCCGCAGAACTTGTCAAGGCGGTTGAGCTGCAATGCGGCCCGATTCACACGCTGGTTTGCAATGCAGGGATCATCAAAAGCCAGTTGCTGGCGTTCACGACCTACGAAGAGTGGCGCGAAGTCATGGCCGCCAATCTCGACGCCGCCTTCCTGCTCACCAAGGCAGTCGCGCGTCCGATGGCGCGCCGCAAGACCGGGCGCATCATCTACATCTCCTCCGCCGCCGGCCTGATGGGCGACCTGATGCGCGCCGCCTACAGCGCCTCCAAAGCCGGCCTGCTCGGACTCGCCAAAACCGCCGCGCGCGAACTGGCCGCCTCCAACGTCACGGTCAACGCCGTCGCGCCCGGCATCATCACCACCGACATGACCGCCGACATCCCCGAAACCCGCCGCGTCAAACAGCTTGATGCCATCCCGCTCGCCCGCTTCGGCACCCCCGAAGAGGTCGCCGGTTGCGTCAGCTTCCTGGCTTCCGACGCCGCAGGCTGGATCACCGGCCAGACCCTCTGCGTCGACGGCGGTCTTTACATGAAAAATTGAGCGTTTTTTCTCACACAAAGGCACGAAGAATTTGGGATTTGAGATTTGAGATTTAGGAGCCGCCAGCCGCAGGTCGCGGGTCGAACGTCGCGGGTCAACCTCTCCTGTTGCGGCCACGCAGTGGCTCGCAACCGTGAGAGTAAGAGCACTGCTCTGTGTTCATTTTTGTGGCCTCTAAGCGCAACCAGTGTGTGTTCCGTGTACAGCGCGGCTCTTGTCACCGCATTCCCAAATGCATTCCCCCTGTTGCTGGCCGATTACGCTAACTGTAATTCCACCACTCGTTGTGAATAAAGGCGAGGGCGAAAACCAAAGGCGTGGCTGAAACACTCGGCTTCAATAGCACGCTCCACTCCATTTTAGACGGCCCTACGCGTACCCATACACCGGGCTCACCGTCTGCATCGCCCCAGAAAAAGACTGTGAACAACGTGAGTCTAAATGTCCATGTGCTGGTATCATGGATGCAAATCCTGTAACGGTTACGCAAGATACTGCACAGCGAAAGGGTTCCCCTGGGCTGGTCTGATTCTATAATGGAGAAGCGTGAGGGCAGAAAGGATTCACGTCGAATGAGGCAAACGTCTTTCTCCGAGGCGTCCGCCACCAAAAAGTCAGGTTTACCGAATGGGTTCCGTGTAGAGATTGGAGTTGGGTTGTCGGATCGCCGGTAGTGCCAGAGCCGATGTCCTTCGGCATCGAGTATGTCACCCGCGCTGTGCCGGTCCAACTCCCTGTCGATGACGAAGAAGACCTGTTGTCCCTTTTGCACGTACTCATCGTCAGGCACCGGATATCTCAGCATGTTTAACGACTTCCTTCCTTACCAACGCGGGCCAAGCCAGCAACCCAAATTCTTACCACGAAATACTCGAAAAGGCACAGCACTGCTTCTTCGTTTGCAAGTGCTTCGCGTAAAGGTTACGAACTGATTCGGTGAAGTCGTATTTTTCTCTCATGGACGGCTCCCGTGTTGTTTGTGACCACTGTATTTCTTATGGCGCTATGCCTCAAGGATATTTTGCTACGCAGAGCGACCGGTTAGTGGCAGGGGGCATGCGAGTTGAGCGCGTGTTTTGCGCGGTGCTAGGTTCGGGGGCACGGGCGTCCTCGCCCGCTTTTCTTGAGCGTTGAAAGTTGAGCTTTTTTTAACGCAGAGGCGCGGAGACGCAGAGGTTTTGTTGGGTGGCGGCATGACCGCCGCCGGGCAAGTGACACTTGCCCCCGATTTAACGTTCAAGTTATGCGGCTCGCGGGGACACCCGTCCAAGCTTCGCGCCTTCGCGCCTTCGCGCGAAATAAAATAACCGAGCAGTGCTTTTACTCTCACGATTGCGAGCCACTGCGTGGTCGCAATAAGAAAGGTTGACTCGCGACCCGCGACTTGCGTCTTGCGGCCAGCACTGCCCCCAAAAAAACTCTGTGCCCCGTAGAGTTGTTAGGGTCGTGGTTTGACATTAGCCTTTTCGTGTTTCTTCCGCCCAAAAAACACCGCGCCGCCTCTCGTGATTTTGATGATGTGCCTGCCAGACTCGAGCGACATCACGACACTCGATTCTGAGGTGTCGTCCGAAATCGGATGGTACTGAATCTGCCGCCAATCGATCCCATTCTGCTTCAGCTTCGCAATGGTCGTTTCGTCAAGCACCTCCGAAAGTGTACGTGGCCATGCGTGCTTTTGACCCATTGGCTCCGTTTTAGTGTTCGCGTCGACGAGGGTTGTGTAGACATCCTTAAGGCAGCGCACCTGCACGGTCAACCGGTGCCTGTCCCACTTGTCTCTGACAACCGGATACAAGGCAAGCGCCAAGAGACATGCGCCAATCAGCAGAACGGTGTTTCTCTTTCGCAAGTGTTTCGCGCAAGGGTTGCGAACTGATTCGGTGAAGTCGTATTCTTCTCTCATAGACGGCTCCCGTGTTGCTTGTGACCACTGTATTTCTTATGGCGTTATGCCTGTCCGGCTTTACGATAGGTTTACACTTTCTTCTTGAAGTCTAAGAAGAAAGCGGGTAGCAATGAAGGACAGAATGAGGTACAGTGAAGCGT
>JAKJHA010000260.1 GCA_022704125.1 Verrucomicrobiota bacterium
GCATTAGTTTGAAAGTTGAGCGTTGAGAGTTGAGAGTTTTTTCTTCCGATCTACCACCAGTGTGTCCAAAACCGAGTCACTCTACCACAATGACCGTTTGGCAGAAAGCATGGCCGTGCGAAACTCGTGTTTCACCTCTTTCATTTGTTGTGCAATCAAAGCTCGGGAGGCCGCATCCTTCGCACACTTTTTCTTCGCTCTTAATTCGAGCAAAGTTTTTTCGTACTCCTGGGTAAGGGTTGCAATATGATCTTTTTCTCCATTAGCCCAGAAACACTCTTTTCGTCCGCTAGTCATGTGAGCCTCTACCTCAACATCATCACGGAGCCCGATTTGTGAACGATTTTGAAGGAGACGTCGGTGGCGAGCGTAAAGCCCAAACGCGTGTTGTTGTGGGAGGTGAGAGCCAGCCCGACGCAGAGGTTGGGACTCCAACCGGACACGTCGATGTCTGTGCCGCCGTAGGGCGTATGCACACCGTTGACGTAGGTCTCGATCTTGCCACGTTTTTTCACCAGTTTGAAGGAGACCGGTGTCGTTGCCGTTGCAGCGCCAGGGACGTCAGGTGCCACGCTGGCGGTTTCACCGCCGGTGGCATTGCGCACTTGGATGCGGTAGCCATTGGCAGAACTTACGACGACGCACATGTTGCGGGCGTTGGCCGCCGTGCCGTCGCGGACCATCAGGCCGACCTTGGCCCAGTTGTCCGAGGGTAGGAGCGAGTTGAAGGTGGCCTCGATCTCAAAATTCTCCGAGGTCTCCTGATAAACGAAATGCAGGCCGTCGGACGATCCCCAAAGATCGTTGCCTGCCCCGGTGAGGGTACAGGAAAAAGCCTCAGGCGTGCCGCTCATCACGGCATGGCCGGGCTTGGCGGTGTTGATGTCGATGTTGCGCCACGCCCCGAAAGTACTGGGCCCCTCCGGTGCCACTGCGAGCGGTGTATCGTCTGCAGCCAGCGGATAGAGTTGTGTGGTCGGGATCGTAATGAATTGCCCGTCTGCTCCGTAGCCGTGCTTCCACCACATGCGGAAATAGCCTCCGCCCGTACCTTGCTGGAAATAAATGTGGATCGGCACGCGCTGGCCGGCCTCCAGCCAGAACGGCATTGAGGTTTGCGCGGCGGAGGTGAATCCCCAGTAGTAGGCAGCGCGCGTACCGTTGACCCAGAGCGCAACGGCGTCGTCGGTCTGCGTGCGGAACCAATGGTAACCGGTGTACTGCGGCACAACCCAGCCAGCCCACGTACACGCGAAGCGATCGGGACCGATCTGGGCACCGTCGTCCGAGTTGGCGGCTGTCACCATCGGGGTCCCCGGGTCGCCGCCTTTTTCCCATGTGTTCAAATTGCGTATCATCGTGTGGATCGGCAGGTTGGTCAGGTAATAGTTGGCGTCCTGGAAACGGTGGAAGGCGGCGAAGAGTCCGGTGCCGGTGCCGGTGATGGAGCCATCGCTGACACCGCGAGGCACGCTGGTGACGTGCAGGCTGTTAGAGCCGCCACCCGCGAGCGCGCCGAGGTCATACGCGGTATCCAGCTTGTAGAAGACCAGCGTGTTGGTTGCCGCGATGGGGTCAGAGTAGGTGAAGCTGGGTGACGTCAAAGAGGCGATGGGCGTGAATCCCTCGTCGGGACGGTCGGAACGCGAGAGCGTGTAGCCGCTTACGTTGCCGCCCAGGGCGTCGGACCAGTAGTAACCCGCGTTGGGCAATGCGTCATTCTCCTGACGGATCTGCATCGGGGATTTGCTGGAGGTGGAGATCGTCGCTGTATGATTGGCGATATTCACGTCGGGGGCAGAGATTTGAGGGTAGGCGAAGGTCACGGTGTCGAACACGCCGGTCGCGGTGTGTGTCCGGTCACCGGAAAAGGCGGTCATGCCGGCGTAAAGCGTTCCCGTGAACGTCGTGGCGATATTGGTCACGCTGACCCATCCGCCTGACGTGGCCGTGCGGTAGTAAGCGATCACGTTGGTGCCGCGCCGTGACAGCCGCAGGTCGGCAGGGAATTCTGGCAGCGCGAATCCCTCGGTGGTCGGCGCACTGCCGGTCGTGGCGCGATGGGCGATTCCCAGCACGCGTCCGCTGCCGTCGGCACCGGCTGCTTGGATAATCAGCGAGACTGCGGCGGCATCGTCGATGGTGGCTGCGGTACGGATCGCGATGCCCGCGCTCATGCCCGGCTGTGCCGGTCCCGTGAGGGCGGCAACCCGCGCGATCAGGTCGAACTCGGCGGCGTCGAACGACCGCCAGACAAAATGCGCGTCATCACGTCCCGTGGCGGGATCAATACCCAAGCCACCCGAAGCGACCGTAAAGGAATATGCGGTGCTGTCGTAGGTGGCGTTGCCGAAGCGCGGGCTATCGCCGACGTCGCGATGCTGCCACGGCCACGGGAACGGCTCGAAACGGGCGCTCGGAACTGTCTCGATTGCTGACGTGCCCTTGAACCATTTGAGCTGTGCGTACTCGCCACCGCCGCCTTCCGTATGCTCCACGCGGATGGGGTAGCTGCGCCCGGCTTCAAGCCAGACCGGTGCGGTGTGGATGTCCAATCCGTTCAACCAAGCGGTCTGGGTGCTCAGCCGGACGCCGTCCAACGTCAGGTAAAACGTATCGTCGACCTTCTGGACAAAGCCGTAACAGCCTGTTTCTTCAACGATGATGTTACCTGCGAACAGCGAGTTAAAATTGTTAAGTTCACCGAGTCCGTTTGGCGTGTTGGGCGGATAGACCGCATAGCCCAGATTGTTCCAACTGTCAAAGATGTTGGGCTCCACGCGCGCGGAGGCCAAGGTCAAGGGCGAGGTCGGCTTGTAGTACTCTGCATAGACGCCCTTGAGCGTGGCTGGCGAGGGATTATCCGTCACAACCGGACGCCGCGCGGGCATACTGGTGCCGACCAGCACCGTGTTGGTCACGGTGCCTTCATCGACTTGGGCGTGAATCCGGTAACGGTAGGCGGTACCGAGCGCGGCGGTGGCGTCGTCATACGTTGTGACACCGATTGCAGTTTCGCCGAGCGCCGTATAGTTCCATGCGGGGCCCTCCGCACGGCTCACGGTGTAGCCGATGATCGTACCGTTGGTGATTGCGGGATCAGCAATCCATTGGGCGGTGATGCCGTCGGTCGCATTGGTCGCGGCATTCACCAGATTGCGCACGATCACATTGCCGAATTCACAGGTCAGTTGCGAAGGACCGCCGGTCTGCTGAGTCCAGCGCGAGACGAAGACGCCGACATTCATCGCCTCGTAAAACGGCTGGGTCTGACTGGCGAAAAGGACCCACTCGTCATACGCGGGCGCATTGGTGCTGCCCCAGGCCGAATAGGTGTCGCCTTGGCGCACCAAGCGCAGCCGCGCCATTTCATTCGTGGCGAAGGGGGCATAATTGAAGGAGTTCCATCTCACGGTGTCGCTGTCATGTGTTTTTCGCACAGAGACCTCGGCGCGTGTGCCGGTTTCCGCTGTGCCCTTGTTGCGGCAGAACAGGATGTTGGGCGCGTTGATCAACGTTGCGCCGCGCATCATTAACCCTCGACGCGCCCATTCGCCGAACAACTCCTCCTGCGGGATCGG
>JAKJHA010000261.1 GCA_022704125.1 Verrucomicrobiota bacterium
CGCATTCGGGACGACTTGCTTGGCCGCTTCAAGGGAGCGCGAGTCTACGTCGCAGATCGCGCCGACCTCTAAAATGTCCTTGAATGAGTTGAACGTCCGCATGTCCGCGCCAGCCATGCCGTTTGTACCGATACACGCATGGACGAGGCGGCTGTTGGGGGATCGGGCTGAAACAATGGCCGGGAAGCCGATGGCAGCACCCGAAGACAGGGCGAGTCCGATAAAGTTACGTCTCTTCAGTTTCATGTGATGGTTCTCCCTCTTATTGGAGGCTCTTGCAAAACCCCTTGCTTGCGGAGTGTGGCACGGGCATCTTGCCCGTGTTCCATGGGCGGGACGCCCATGCCACGAGGGGCCTTGCAAGGACCTCACTGTTTTTTTGCTTCGTCCAATGCCCGGGCAACCGCCTTCGCAAGTGGGGACTCCCGTTCGGTCAGACCGTTGCGGATTAACATGTCTACAAAAAGCTTCATGCCTCTTAACTCAGCCTGGATTTTTCGGCAGGCAGCGCTGTCGCGAGCGTCCAGCGAGGCGGCGTAACGTGCGGCGGCATCCTCTGCTTTCGCTTTTACAGCGGGATCGGAACGATAGCCTAGCGACTCGTAGAGGCAGATTACCTTTTCGGTCAGTTCGGTCGCTTCCTCTGCCAATGCGAGCGTGTGCGCCGCGAGTTCGGCCCGTTTAGCGGCCACGTCATCCAGTTTTACGCCCGGACCGCCATGGACCGTATTCGCGAACCGCGAGGGGATGCGCCGGATCCAGATGTTGCGGAACGGCACGGGGTTGCCGTGATCCTGCAAGCGAAGCGGTCCTGTCGGCGGCGCTTTTTCATGCTTCGTGCGAAGCTGCCAGTGGCAACGTCCTTCAAGCGGCCAGGCGTCCTGTACGAGCACGCCGTTGAAAAACACGGTTATGCTTCCCGGATCGATTAATTGGTCGCCGTCCCACAGCGGCGGATGGAAAATGATGTCGTATGTCTGCCACACGCCGGTAGGGCGGGCGGGATTGACGAGCGGGGGACTTTGACCGTAGATCGCGCCCGCTTGGCCATCCGCGTAGTTCGCACGGCGGCGGTCTTTGTACGTGAGGTCGGTGAAGTCCGAATTCTGTATCTGAACTTCGTAACGGCTCATGAGGATAGCGCCAGAGTTCCCTAGCCCGGGATCCCCCACGGGCGACAGCCATTCGAGATGCAGCTGGCAGTCGCCGAACTCTTCCCGTGTGAAAGCGCCACCGGAACCGGGCGTGCAGATGAAAAGTCCGTCCTTTACTGTCCATTTCGAGGGGCCGCCCGATGCGTCGCGCCAATGCTTCGCCACCGATTCGGCCGTGCCGTCAAAAAGGATGATCGCATCAGACGGCGGGCGGCCTTCCTCGGCCGTGATCTTCGGGGGGTTCGGGCGATGTGCATCATGCACGGCCCAAGCGTGCCGTTCGTCGGGGCGATCGCCACTCGGAGATGCGGATACGAAACTCGACATACAACAGGTTGCGAGCAGCAGTGCGACGGTTCTTTCAGAAATACAGGTGTTCACAAAAAACTTCCTCTTGTTTAACGGACGATGACCATGGTACCAGAAGTGACCTTGAGCCAGTAGGCGCTTGTTTCAGGGCGGCTGCCGACTGACAGAACCCCTGAATTCCCGCCGGTAATTGTCCAGGATGACGAATCTAGCAACGTCTCGTAGGTGAAGAGCCGCATCGATTCGGTCGGTTCAGGATCGACGTCCAGCGTTAATGCGCCGGATAACGTCGCTGCACCAAGCACAGTGAACAGTGGGGACGCCGCCCCCGGTTTCTGTGCGAGCGTCGCGCCATCCTCCAGATCAAGCGCGCCGAGTGTTTGCGTCGGGGCGGCGTGCTCCAGCATTGCGCCGCCCTTCACTGAAAGTGCGGCTGCGGCCAAGGCGGGGGCCGACGGTGTTACGCCGGCCAGACAAGCAGGCGGTGTTGTGCTGCCGTCACCCTTATTCAGCCACTTCTTCCGTAGGTAGGAGAGCAGAAGATCCTGATCCTGTTGTGCAAGGTCACTGTCGAACATGATGAATTCGCCCATCCGCCCGAACCACATGCGGTTTGCCGTGTTGTCCTTGGCAGTCCAAAGGGCGCGTCCGTAGGAGCCCAGCCGCCCGCCCAACAGGACGATGTCAACGGCAAGCGGCGGAACGGAAAACGATCCGCCGTGCTGGAAACGGTTGCCAGGCAACGAGGTGCTGTTGTCCGCCGCGCATTCCAACCCGTAATAGCCTCCGCCGGCTCGTTGCAGGGCTACGAACAGGTAGGGCTCGTTCTGTACGAGGTTGGCCGAGTTCATATCCACATTGCCGCTTCCGCACCCTCGGATGAGGAATCTGATGGTGCTGTCAGTATGATGCTCATACACGCAAAATCCTGTTGTGTAGTCGGTGTCTATGCCTGAGTTCACTGCACTTGAAAATGAGAAAGGGCCATTCCACGGGCCGTAGGGCGTTGTTTTTTCATATGCCCTGTCTCGCGAGAACACGCAAAAAACAAAGAGCGATCGCACCGTGTCCGGCCGGTTCGTAAAGGCGCGCGTGGCAAGCGCGGTGTTGCCGTCGAAGCTCAACGTGGCAAGACCGTTGATGCCGGTGGCCAAATAAGCGGGGGCGGCGCACATGCTGCCCTCCGCCCCGTAAGCGGCACCCCGCACGAACGCACCCCCCGTGCGCCCCTTGTTGCGCAGCTCAGTGACGCGCAGCGTGCCATCGGAATCATCCGTTGTCACCGTTGTTGCGTCGGAGGGATCTACCCAGATCGCCGCCCGCGAGAGCAGGTTCGAGGCGCGCAGGGCGAGTGTGCCGCCGGATGCGGTCAACGCTGTCAATCCCGCATCGCCGCCTGTCCACGAGAGCGTGCCGTCGCCTGCCTTGACCAGCGTCCGCGAGCCTTCAGGCGCGGCAGACGTGCCGGGATTCGCATAGACCGCCGCCGCACCGTCGGGCACGGTGAACGTCACGACGCCGTCACCGGCGGGGATCTCCAGCGGCGAAGCGAGGATCGTATCGTCGTCGAGCACGACCGTCGCGCCCGGCCACACGGCCAGCGTCATCGCGCTCGCGAGGTAGGCCGAGCGCGTGAAAACAACTGTTCCGGCCTCCACGACCAGCGTGCCGTTTGCACTGCAAGGTTGCGCCATTACGAGCGTCCCCGCTCCGCGCTTGACGAAGCCTTGGATCGCACTGGTCTTCGTAAAAGCGTTGTAGAGTTTTGCTTCAATGCGCAGAACGGCACCTTCTTTAACGTCGAAGACGGTGTCGCCCGTTTGTTGGGCCAAATGGCAACCGTCAACGGCGGAAATAACGGAAGTGATCGCATTCCCCTCGCCGGGACAAACCGTGAAGACGCTGTTGAGGTCGTAATCCTTCATGAAGGCGAATCGCTCAAACCGTTTGTACTCGGGCTCACGTTGTTTGGTTGTGATCATCGCGCCGCGCAACAGGCTGCGCTGGGGGAGCGGAGTGCGTTGACGGTCTAGATCGAACGTGATGCCTGAACAGAGCTCCAGCGTCATA
>JAKJHA010000262.1 GCA_022704125.1 Verrucomicrobiota bacterium
TCGAGTCCTGGCGGGCGCGCCTGCCGGAGATGCCGGCCGCCAAGGCCGAACGGCTGGTCAAGGAGCATGGTATCAGCGCCGAAGACGCGGCTTTCCTGAGTGCGGATACAGATGTGGCCGACTATTTTGAAGCGTTAACCGCACAGGGCGTGACCGCCAAGATGGCCTTGCACTGGACCGCCACGCAGGTGTTGCCGGCGGTCAGGGAGCGCGGCCAAGAGATCAGTGCCTGCTCCGTGACACCGGAGCGACTGGCCGGCCTGCTGGCGTTGCTGGCGCACGACGAGATCAACGCCAACGCCGCGCGCGAAGTGCTCGTGGCGCTCTTCGAGAGCGATGCGTCAGCCGAAACGATCGTCAACGAACGCGGATTCAGGCAAATTTCAGATGCCGACGAACTCGGTGCATTGATCGACCACGTGCTGGCCGCAGAGCCGGCCGCGCTGGCGGATGTCCGCAACGGCGTCGGCAAAGCGATGGGGTTTTTGATCGGTCAAGTCATGCAAGCCTCGCAAGGCAAAGCCAACCCGAAGTTGATCAAAGAATTGCTCGCCAAAAAACTGAAAACTTAATAAATTAGGCCTCATGGCTCGCGAACCAGATATTGGTATTGCGGTTCGGGCAAGGTCGTCTTCGCAGCCTGTGAGATTGTTTGTACAAAACACGCAGCGTGCGATTCAGCTTGAGGCTGTTGAACTGGCTCATTGCCCCTTCTGCAAAAATAGTACGCCGACGGCGGCGCATGCTCCGCTCTCTCGTATCGACTGCCCCATTTGTGGCAAGCAGATACTGGTGCCGGGCCGTCTGGGTATTTTTCTGCTTCACGAGCACATCGGCGAAGGCGAGATGGGATCCATCTATCGTGCGACGGACGAAACGCTGGAGCGTGAAGTAGCCATCAAGCTGATACGCATCGGCCAAGCGGACAGTCCTGAATCGCGTGAGCGGCTCAAGCGCGAAGCCTGCGCCGCCAGCAAGCTCAACCATCCCCGCGTCGCGCAAGTCTACTCGCTAAATTTTGCTGGCGACCATCCCTATCTGGTGATGGAGCTGATCGCCGGCCTTGATCTCTCGGAAAAATTCAATCGCGAAGGCCCCCTGCCTGAGCGCGCCGCTTTGCGGATAGCGCTGGACATTGCCGACGGACTTTCAGCACTGCGTCGCGAGGGGCTGGTGCACGGCGATGTCAAACCGGCCAACATCGTCCTGGACCGTGACGGTAATGCCAAGCTGGTCGATTTCGGCCTCTCCGGCATGACCCGCTACGACAGCCAAGGCCACTTTATCGGCACACCGTATTTCATTGCGCCGGAGCTGCTGCAGGGCATTGTCGACACGCACCAGAGCGACCTCTACAGTTTGGGGGCCACCCTGTATTACCTACTTTCCGGAAAGCTCACGCACGAAGGAGAGACACACACTGACATCCTGAAGGCGCGCCTGACCCAAAAACCGATGCCGATTGACAAGCTCGTCCCCCACCTTTCGCCCGCGACATGCCGCTTGGTCATGCACTTGATCGAGTTTTCTCCCCCCAAGCGCCCGGCTAACAGCGAAATCGTAGCCGCTGAGATCCGCGAAGCGCTTGCCCTTCTGGAGAACCCGCCGAAGCCCGTCGCGCCCCCGCGGCGTCGCCGCAAGTACCGTGTTTCGTCGCGGTTGAGACTGTTTCAAATGAATTGGCGTCGGACACAGGCCCGGCGGTACCGATACCGCCGCGTATTCGTCCGGCTGTTCGTCATCGCGGTTTTCGTCGGGGGCATTGCGTTCGCTGTGTTTCACCCGTCATGCGAGCCGTACCGGACACGCCTCCGGCAGGCCTTCGACCAGCGCGACAAGATCGTAGAAGCTGTTTCCATCTGGATGCAGAGTGCCGTCAGTCGCGTCCATCTCCTCATCGAACGTAACCGGACGTCACAGCCTCCAACTCGTGCGCCTGACACCTCACCGAAAATAGCCTTCACCGCCGAGCATGGTGGCGTTTGGTTCACGATGGCGTTCGGCACGTCACCGCAAAGCGGGAGCGCGATTTATGCGGGCGGCACGCTCATCTTGCAAGGGTCAGGCACCGCGATGTGGGAAGGGCCGGACTGCTGCCGCTATGTCTGGAGCCGGGCGGAAGGCGCTTACCACTTTTCCGCTTCGCTGCTGGTGCACGCGGACCAAGATCCTCTCGCGATGACCGGACTGATGATAAAAGGCGCCAACCCGGCACAAAGTGACGGCCTGTTTTTCGGGATCCTGGGGAGCGGCGACCTCGTGCTTCAACTCCGTCGAGCGAATGGTGAGAGGCTTGTGCTCAAACGCGAGCCGCCGCGCGTTTCCCCATGGCGCTATTTGGGCTTCAACCGGACAGGCGACACGTTTGCGACACACATCTCGGAGGATGGACGGGAGTGGTCCCCTTTCATGACATACACGCTGCCGCTCGCGAGCACCAACTCGGTTGGCTTCGTGGTCTCATCCAATCGCGATCACACCCTGGCAACCGCAAAATTCACGTCCATACAGCTGATAAAGAATCCCCCCCTTAAACAGCCATGACAAGCGATTTGGTTTCAGGCCTCAAGGTTTCATGATTTCTTCCAAATCGGGATCGGGATCGCTATCGGGATCGATTGTTTAACCTAAACGTTCAGTTACTCTCCCAGCGGGATCACGGCCTTGACGCGGTAGAACTGCGCGGCGGGCGCGGGACCGGCAGGAGGAACGGTGTCGACCTCGCGCGTCATGGTGGCGCCCGCGTCGGGAACCATCACGCCCAAGCCCGTCGGCGACCAGTCATTGGTCGACAGCGTCGGCGACCGCCACAGCTCGTAGAAGCGGGTCTGCTTAACGGTCCACGTCAGGCGGTTGGTCGTGCTGGACCGCGAGAACGCGGTGAAGGCCAGCATCGACTGGTTGTCCAGCGGGTTGGTGTCGGCGCCGTATTCGTCAACGTCGTACACGCCGTCGCCGTCCGCGTCGTGCGCCCCGCCCGCCAGGGCGGTGAGGCCGCCGGTCTCACGCATCTCCCACGGGTCGGGGATGCCGTCACCATCGCTGTCCGGGCCCGCGCTCAGCACCGTCGTGCGGACGCCGCCGAGGCTGATCCAGCCGAGGTTCGCGCCCCATGCGTAGCCGCTCAGGTCGCCGGTTAAGAGATTCACCCGCGGGTCGCCCGTCTCCTCGAAGGCGATCCAGCCCGCGTTCGCGCTCCACGCCAGCCCGCGCAGCTTTCCCGTGCCGTTGTGGTTGACGCCCGCGTCCGCGCCGTCCGCATTGCCGTAGGCGTAGCCGTTCACGGGCGAACCGTCGCCCAGCGTGATCCAGCCGAGGTTCGCGCCGTACAGGCAACCCGAACAGTACGACTGCCCGATCACCGCGCCGTACGCGCCGTCCGCATAGGCGTTGACCCAGCCCGCGTTCGCGGCGTAGGCATACGGCTCAGCCAGGTCGACCGTCGTACCGGCGCGGGCCTGCACGCAACAGAGTGCCAACGCAAGTATCCGAAGCGTTTTCATGGGTTCACCTCGAAAAGTTTGCCC
>JAKJHA010000025.1 GCA_022704125.1 Verrucomicrobiota bacterium
CTCGACATTCTCCAACACCGCCGCCGCGCCGCTGCGTCCCTCGCCAGTCGCGCGCCAGATTTTACGCGCCGCGCTGTCCGGTGTGCGCCGCTCCCAGGCCGACGTCAGCTCGTCCTCAAACCCGCCGTTGACCAGCAGGTTTGCCGCGGAAGCGAACGTTGCCGCGCAGAGCATCATTGCGCCAAAGACTCTTATCATCCGTATCCCTTTCTTCCGTTTCCCCTTATCTGTGAGGATCTTGCAAAACTCCTTGTTTACAGGTGTGGCACGGGCATCTTGCCCGTGTTTCATGGGCGGGACGCCCATGCCACGAGGGTTTTTGCAAGTGCCTCCTGTAACTTTAACGTTGAGCGTTGAGCGTTGAAAGTTCACTCCACGCTGAATCCCGGCGCGTTGTGTGATGCAAAAGACGGCCGCACATCCGGCGACTCGGTCTTGAAACGCGTCTTGCGTATCGTGACATCGCGCGCATGACGCACAAAAATGCCGTGTGCGGGCAAAACCCCGAAATTGCCGGCGTGCGGATAAGCCTCTGGTCGCTCTGGCAGTGTGGCCGCATCGGGCACAGCCTCGGTACCGCCGGGCACCCGGACATCCACCTGCTCGATCTTCACATTCTCCACAAAATGTTCCGGCAGTCCGGAAATGCAACTGTCGTACGCACGCTCCGGACGCCCTGTGGCCCACTCGCCATCGGTTATGTTGTGCTCCAGCAGCAGGTCGCGCCAGGCACGCGTGGCCGTGTTGCCGGTCACGTTGCGTATGCTGATGTTCCGCAAGAATCCGACTTTAGGCTTCAACCCCTTGGCCCAGTACTCTTTGCGGAGACGTGCCCCGAGGCGTATGTTGATCGCCACCAACGCATCGTAAGCCCGCACGTTCTCAACCCGAATGTCCTGTGCTTCCGAACCATCGACCGAATAAAGCTCCATCGCTTTTGCGCCGTAGCAGGTCAGGTTACGGCAGACGATATTGGAATACGCCCCGCGCGTCTCCGTGCCGAGCTTGAACGCCCCGCGGTAGGTGTGACAGACGTTGTCGACAACCTCGATGTTGCGGTTCTCGCGGTCGCCGGTCTGACTCTTGATCACGATCGCGTCGTCATCGGAGATCACCGTACACTTCTCGATCCTGACGTTCTCGCAACCGGAGAGATCAATACCGTCGTTGTTGCGCCCGGGCAACAGACTGCATACCATCACGCCGCGGATCGTCAAGCCGATGCAGCGGATGTAGTGCTGGGTCCATGAACCGGAGTTGATTGTGCTGACCCCCTCCAGCAACACATCGCGGCAGTTGGTCATGTGCAAGCAGTAGTGCCGCCAGTCGCGCGCCCCGACAAATGCGCCGCGCGCGTCGATCACGCCCTCGCCGGTGATCGCAATACCGCTGACATCGTCAGCCTGTATCAGGGCCTTGCCCGTAAAGTGGTCGCGGTTGGTCGCCGCCAAAATCGTCGCGCCCGCGTTGAGGTGCAAGCGCACGTTGTCGCGCATGAACAGGGTGCCGGTCAGGTAATAGCCCGGCGGGAACCAGACCGTGCCGCCGCCGTTCTGAGCGCAATCATCAATCACTTTTTGCAACGCCGCTTGATCCAGCGTGATGCCGTCGCCCTTGGCCCCGCGTTCGCGCACATTGATGGAGTTACCGCGTGGCGGTCGATTGTCACGCTTCTGACGCGTTTCACGCTGGCGCGGCAATGCCGCAGCCTTGGCGTCGAAGTCTGTCAGTTTCTGCGCCACCGCGCCGTCATGAACGCTGCCGTCGCCGACTTGCCCGAAGCCGTTGTGCCCCCAAGCCCAGATGACACCGTCACGGTCACGCGCCACAGCGTGATGCATACCGCCAGCCATCTCGACCACGCCGCCAATTTGCGGCATCATGCCCTTTTCTATGCCAGCATCCGAGTCCAGCGGAACATCAACAACCTCGCCGCTGGCGACATTTGTCCAGCGCAACCGCACTTTCGTAGCGAAGTCATCGTCCCCGGCATGCATGCCGAACATCAGCCGCGTCAACATGCACTTCAAAGGGTTTCCGGCTTCCGCTTGCACCGGGTAGACCAGCGTGGCCGTGGTCTCGACGTGATCAGCATTGCGCGAGATCGAGCCGCTCTGCATACCTGTCGCCCCTTTATTGCCGACTTTGACTGGCGCACCCTTGAACACGTCAATCGTCTCCAGATCCTTGACACCTTTGTCAAGGTGGGCTTCATCCGTATAAAGGTAGATCAGCCCCGGTTGCCAGACCCCGGGCGGTGGATTCTGCCAAGTGACCGCACGTCCCGTGGTCACAGGACACAGGACATCGCGGTTGCCGCCACCGGTTCCGCCGGACGCCTGCTCGCCGTACATGCTCCAGCCTGCCGCATGCACATGTCCATCCTTGTCCAACACATAAGTGGCCTCATACCCTGCCGCCACCGCCAGCCCGTTATTGAAAGTCTTCGCCGGCTTGCCGGTCGCCAGCGCGGCAGTCGGCACGCCTATACTGCGCTTGCCCTGAGTCTCCCAAAACCCGCCGCGTCCACCCTCCGGCACCTGTCCGGTACCGTTGTAACCCCACGCGTAAACCGTGCCGTCCGCCGCCACCGCCACGCTGTGCAGGGCACCCGCCGCGATGGAAACTGCACCAGTGAGCACCCCCTTACCGTCCGGCCCGACCGCCGCTTGCGGCGTCGCGCTGTGCGTACCCTTTCCGATCTTGCCGTTGCCGAGCTGACCATTCCAATTGCTGCCCCACGCGTAAACCGTGCCGTCGTTGCCGAGCGCCAAGCTATGCTGGCCGCCCGCCGCGATCATCTTGATCTGCGTCAGCCCCGGCACGGCCTGCGGCCGGGTTACGGGCTCGCCGGTCTTACGCACACCGTCGCCGAGCTGACCGTGAGAGCGACAGCCCCATGCGTAGACCTGGCCGTCGCGCGCCAAGGCCAGCGAGTGATCCCACCCCGCCGCGACCGCGACGATGTGCTCCAGCCCATCCACGCGCACCGGCTCATAAGATTTTTCACCGATGCCGCACCGCCCGTTGCCGAGCTGGCCTAAATCATTGCGGCCCCAGGCATAGACGTGGCCATCGCGGGTGACCGCCAGCGTGTGCCACGCCGCCGACACCGCCGTGACGCCATCGAGCCCGGCGACAGGCCGCGGACACAACGCGCGTCCCGCATCCGGCTGGCCCAGTTGTCCATAGGCGTTATCGCCCCACGTCCAAACCCGGCCGTCCCTGACCGCCACAGAATGCGTCCAGCCTGCCGCCAACTCTGCCGCCAGCGCACTCCCCGCTATCCCCATGCAAGCAACCAGCAGTATGCCCCTCATTGTCCCTGTTTCCTTTCTGCTTTCAGTGTGAATCTCCGAACCTCGCCGAAGGGGATCGGGGGTTGATGCGCGACCTCCATCTGCACCGCAAGCTCCACGGGCAGCGGTGTTGCTTTCTCCTCCGTCTGCAAGAGGTCGATTTCGCCAAAATCGGCATCGGCCAGATACGGCACGTCAACCGGGCGTCCGTCGCGCCCAAGAGGCAGACCGTGTCGGCCGAGCGTCCGAACGCCAGCCCTATCACGAACCCGGAGCGTCACCGCATGTTGCCGGTCATCGGCACGCCATGTTGCGACTTGCGTGTTGCCGACCACGATCCGTGCGCGTACGGGCTGGTCTGGCGCCACGCTGATCACCGCACCATTTTTCGCCTCGCGCCAGACGCCCTCCACGTCGCGAATCTGCATCTGCGTAAACTCCGCATCGAGATACTTGGGCGGATTGGTACCGTCACACGGCACATTGCCGACCGCAAGATCGAGCGCCTCCGCCTGGCTCAATCCGCTGCCCGGAGAACGCACCCCGAGCATACGCCCGGCTTGCCGTGCGGTGCGATAGGCGGTGGCGCCCTCGTGAAAAGCCGCGCGCCAATATCCGCCCGCGTGCGCGTCACGGTCAAACACGAACCACTCCGTCGGCACGACCGGCTCACGCGCCGTTTTGAAGCGCGGCGCATAAGTGCGGATCAAGCGCGCCGCCGGACGCTCCACACGGTCAAGCTCAACGACCCCGTAATCGCTGCGCTCCCCCACACGGTAGCCGCCGACCCACCACCACGGCGCCGTGCCCACCGCACCCGCCGCCAGGCCGGTCCGGTAGAACCGCTCCGAATACCGCCCTTGGCGTTCGATCGCCGCAGCACTCTGCGTCATGCGCACGCTGTCCCAGACGTTGAGGCCGAATTCAGACCACACGACCGGCTTGTCTCCCGTCGTGAACGCCGTATACCGCGTGATGAATCCGATCGCGTCCTCACCCTCATCGGTGTCCCGAACCGCGTAGCCTTCGGGGCAGATGAAGTCGATGTGTTTGACCGGCCCGCTCAGCGCAAAATCGTAAGGCAGCGTATTTCCCTGTCGGAAGCTGATGAGGTGGCTCGGATCCAACTCACGCAAACGACGGTGCGCCTTGCCCCAGAGACGGCTCGTGAGCGTATCCATGAAGCGGCGGTACGCGGCCATCTGCACACGCCATGCGCCGTCCTCACGAAACCACGCATCCGGCGGCGAGATCGCGCGACCGTCCGCGTCGCGCCGCGCCTTGACGCCCCAGTCGCGCTCGGCACGCGCCAGCGAACCGTAACGCTCGTCGATCCAATCGCGCCACGCGTCGTCCCAACGCGCACGCGCCGCGTCGCTCTTGAATACGTGGTTGCCCGGTTCCCAGATCGTGTCGTACGCGAACACCGTGGCATTGCCCGGCAACCGCGCGGCCTCAAGATAGTCTTTGAGTTCCGCTTCCTTGAATGCCAACGGCGAGGCTTGCCCCATGAACAGGTTCACGTAGATGCCGTGCCGACGGCACCGCCGCAGAAAATCAAGCAGGTTCCGGTATTCGTGCTGCGGCGGTGTCTGGATGCTGACCATGTTCACGCCCAAGTCCGCCAAGTGGATCAGGTCGCGTTCAACCTCTTCCGGTGCATAGAAAGGATCGCGTAGCCAGCCCGCCCAATAGTCGGCGTGATCCATGCCCGACACATAAAGCGGCCAAAAATTCATTCCGACCGGATACCATCTTTCCCCCTTCAACCAGAAGTTGCCATCCCGCACCGTAATGAACGCGTCACGCGGATCAGGCGCAGGATTCAACACGGCGAAGGTTTGACTGACGGTCTCTTCGTATTTACCGTCCGACAGCGTGACCCGATAGCGATACTCAGACGGCTCTGCTGGCGGTTGCCACGTTGTCTTAATGACAGTCGCCCCGCGCGACAATACTCTGGAAATCGGAGTACACCATACCGTGTGTCCGTCACGCTCCACGCTGAAGGTTATCGTGACCTTGCGCGACGACGCGCCAAAATGTCGGAGCGATGTGCCGAAGGTGACCGGCTCGCCCGGCCAGTACGCGAACTGTTCCGGACCTGCTGTTTCGATCAGCGTCCCGCGCGTCACGTTTTCGACCGCCGCCACCACGCGCGCCAACACGGGCGGCGTGCTCCACACACTAGGGTCACAGTAACCGAATCCCGCAAACACACTCCCGGCTCTGTCCGCGTGATTGTTGAGTAGAAGCCATTCGCACGCTCCGCCGGTCATGCCGTCAGACCGGCGCGCTTCAGCGAGCGTCACGAACCGCCATTTCGTACCGCGTCCGTAGCCTTCGCCGCGTGTGCGCGGAATCGCACACACAACATCGCGGCAGGACATGCCGGTCACCGAGACTTCGCCCGTCACCACATGCGTTTTATAGCGCGGGTAAAGTCCCTCCAGCGAAAGGTCTTCGGGGGGCAGCGCTAGATTCGCCGCGGCCAGCGGATCGCGCGCCGACCCCACATCGGCCAGCCACACCGTATGCGCGCCGCCGACCATCGCGGGCGTGTGCGAAGCCGACATGCCGAAGCAGATGCGCACGGCCTGCGCCGCACGCAGACAGTCGCCCCTGCCGCCTCGTTTCCCCTTGGTGACCGCATCGTGCCAATATCGAAACGCTGTCAACGGCAGACCCGTCCGGCGCCATGTGTTGGTCAGTTCGGACACGGCAATCCAGCGCGAGCCGTCGCGCTCGATGATTTCCACCGCGAGTTGGGCCATGGGGGTATCGCTTTTGGCGAGGAACGTGATCATGTCATCGCCGTCACCGAACAGCTTGGACACTTCCGGCGAATGGCGGACTTCCCAGCCTTGCAGCCGTTCAATGTCCAAGCGTAAGCAGGCGGCCCCTTGCGGTCCTTCCGGCACGAGCGCGAAGGAGCTGCTCGCGTCACGGTCGGAGCACGCTCGGCGCCAAGCCTTGAGATCCATCCCCGCCTTGATTTCAAACGGGCGGAATGCCGGCGCGACGCGCTCCACAAGCGTCGCGCGGCCGACCGCATCAAGCCAGTGTCCGTCAACGCGCCAGAGTGCCCGGTCGACGAGCGGTCCGCCGATGCAGACCGTATGCACGCCTTTGCGCGACAGGCGATCCGCCGTGTTCACCGTTCCTGCTGGTAGCGAGGCGCAGTGCGGCAAAATCAGCACGCGGAACGACTGCGCCGCCAGCGTCTCGGGCGCAAGAAGTTGATCCGCCGTCAGCCGTGCGATCTCGAACCCCTTGGATGACAGGGCTTCGGCCAGCCGCGCATTCGCTGCTCGATCATGTCCGGGCAAAGCATCGTCCAGCAATACTACACGATCAGGCGCGCCTACCTGTTGTTGCGGCGGCAGAGTCGTCTGCGGGGCTTCCGCCCGGACCACCACGCAGCACAGCATCCATGCCGCCACGACAAACACATTTCCTCCTTGCATGGTTTCGCGGCGTTTATGCCGCCGGACGAGCAGACGCTCGTCCCTCCCTTCCTGCGTTAAGCGTTGAACGTTGAACGTTGAGCGTTCTGGCTACCGCACGCTGATCAGCGTCCCCGGCGGCGGATAGATTTTGCGCACGTAGAGCGTGTAGTTATCAATTCGTTCGTTTTGTTGGTAGAAATGAATCGGATGGAACAGGCCGAAGGCCGTGATCAGCGCCCGCTCCGGCGGCACGGCTTGCGTCGTGCCCGGCTCCAGTACCACGTCGGGTGTGAAGTTAAGCACCGTCCATTCGGCTGTCCGCATGTCCAGCGTGTAACGCCACCACGGACCGCTACCGCCTGCGGGTATCGCAAGAGCGCTGGTACCGACTGCATTGGTGAAGTCCTGCGCCATGTACCACACGTCGTCAGAGGTGTCCGCCGCCGTGCCGTGTACGTCCAGTCGTATCGCCACATGCGCGCTCTGCGCCGTGTTGAAACGGGCGTCGAACTCGACCGCCTGCAGCCACGCGAACTCGACCTTGTTGGTCATTTCTTCAGTCCAGTAGATATAGTTGGTAGCGGTATTTCCGCCGTGATTGTTCATATAACCTGTAACCGCGCCGGGGAGAGAGGGAAAGGAATTTACGGCCGCGATGTCTTCGTTAAAGGCAGTACTGTACTTATCTGCGCCACGAGGTTGAGTCGTGTGGGTGGCGGTAAAGTCCCTGTGGCAGAGCCATCCCTCGCAGGGCAGGCTCCGGCCCTGCGTATCGCCGTCACTCGGAA
Source organism: Verrucomicrobiota bacterium (assembly GCA_022704125.1). Taxonomy (GTDB): domain Bacteria; phylum Verrucomicrobiota; class Kiritimatiellia; order RFP12; family UBA1067; genus DUPH01. Next base: position 7,537 of record JAKJHA010000025.1, read on the forward strand.
ATATTTCGCGGTACCAGACCTCTGGTGTTTCGCGTCGCAGTGTCTCCAAGTGTCCGGCGATTGTCTCGGCGCTGAACACGCTGTTGTAGATGGCCACTTCGTCGATTGAGGCTGGCGACGGGTATTCCCTCGCTGTTCTATTCCAGAGACAGCCGATGCCGATCTGTGACGGATTGACGGAGTAACGGGCGTTAAAACCGGAAACCGTGTGGTTTGTCAGCGCGTGTACCAACGGGGTGCCAGCAGTCAAATCCGCAAAGTAAGCGTTGATGACCGTCTGGGTCGTGGCGCCGCTGGCCGTGACATCGAAAGTTGTCACCACGTAATACCAGTGGTTGGTCTCCAACTCATCAGAGAAAGATACGGCAGCCGGATTGCCAACTTGCAAGGTGAACTTGCCGCTGGTATTGATGAGCAGGAAGTAGCCGCGCCGATCGCTGTCATCAGGATGACGCGTTCCGACGATATAGCCGCTGTAAACCTCCGGCTTCCGGTTCGGGCGCAACACGCACTCGACTGTCAAGGCTTCAGGCAAGGTAATCGCGTTGGTCGTGTACCACGCCGCACCGCGCCCGGTACTTTGGTCTAGGGCTACTTTCTCTCCGGTCGCCGCACGACTCAACGCATCAATGCCAGGGCCGTAAGAGACCGGATCCGAAGTGTTTTTCCACGCCAGCAAGTGCAACTCACCCTTGCGGTCGAGCAGATAGCCGTCATGCGAGAGATTGGTTGCCACCCCGCTCGGCCCTTGGTGCGGGCCTTCGAAGGTGTAGTGGTGCATCAGCGACGGGTTTGCGCGCGCCTTGGCGCGCAAGTCAACCACGGCCGCATCCGCCCGTCCCGCCGTCCACGCGACGGTCAGCGCCGCTACAAGAAACACGCTTCTTCTTTGCACTGTTTTCATGCTGTCGTTTCCTTTCTTGCTTCCTCTTCCTACTCCAATGAGCGTTGAACGTTGAGCATTGAGCGTTCGGGCTACTGTAAGCTGAACAGCGTCCCCTGAGGCGGATAGATTTTGCGCACGTAGAGCGTGTAGTTATCGACACGCTCGTTTTTGGTGTGAAAATGAATCGGATGGAAAAGCCCGAAGGCCGTGATCCGCGCCCGCTCCGGCGGCACGGCTTGTGTCGTGCCCGGCTCCAGTATCATGCCGGGTGTGAAATCAAGTATCGTCCATTCAGCCACCTGCATGTCCAGTATGTGGCGCCACCACCGACTGCTATCCCCCGGTATTGAGAGAGAACTGGTGCCGACCGCATTGGTGAAGTCCCGCGTCATATACCACACGTCGTCAGCGGTGTCCGCCGCCGTGCCGTGTACATCCAGCCGTACCGCCACATGTACACTTCTTGCCTCAGCGAAGCGGGTGTCGAACTCAATCGCCCGCAGCCACGCGAACTCGACCTTGTTGGTCATTTCCTCGGTCCAGTAGATGTAGTTGGTGGCGGTCGGCCCGGAATGGTTGTTCAGGTAGCCGAAAGAACTCCCATCATCTGTCGGGAACGATCCCACGGGAAACACGTCTTCCAGAAAAGCCGTTTCGGCCTTCGGAACCACAATCCTTGATGCAATGGTCGTGGCCGTGGAGTCCCAGTGGCAGGACCATCCCTCTTCCGTCGAAGGGCGCTCCAACTTGTTATCACTCGGGAAGATCTCACGGTACCAGACCTCTAGCATCTCGCACCGTAACGCTTTCAAGTGCTCGGCAATCGTCTCGGCGCTGAACACGCTGCCGTAGATCGTCACCTCGTCGATCGACGCTGGCGTTGCGTATTGCGGATTTGTGCTGTTCCAGAGGCAGCCGATGCCGATCCGTGACGGATTGAAGGAATAACGAGCGTTAAAACCGGAAACCGTGTGGTTTACCAGCGCGTGTACCAACGGGGTGCCAGCAGTCAAATCCGCAAAGTAAGCGTTGATGACCGTCTGGGTCGTGGCATCGCTGGCCGTGACATCAAAGGTTGTCACCACGTAATACCAGTGGTTGGTCTCCAACTCATCAGAGAAAGATACAGCAGCCGGATTGCCGACTTGCAAGGTGAACTTACCGCTGGTATTGATGAGCAGGAAGTAGCCGCGTCGTTCACTGTCAGCAGAATTGCGCGTCCCGACGATATAGCCGGAAATCTCCTCCGGCTTGCGGTTCGGGCGCAGCACGCACTCGACCGTCAAGGTTTCGGGTAAGGTGGTAGTATCGGTCGTGTACCACGCGGCACCGCGCCCGGCGGTATTGGTTGCGATTTCGGTTCCGATCCCCGCACGGCTCAGCGTGTCAATGCCCGGCCCGTAAGAGACTGCCGGATCCGAACCGTTCCTCCACGCCTGCAAGTGCAACCCGCCCTTGCGGTCGAGCAGATAATCGCCATGCGAGAGGGTAGTCACCGTTCCGCTTGGCCCTTGGTGCGGGCCTTCGAAGGTATAGTGGTGCATCAGCGACGGGTTTGCGCGCGCCTTGGCGCGCAAATCAACCACGGCCGCGTCCGCCTGTCCCGCCGTCCACGCGACGGTCAGCACCGCTACAAGAAACACGCTTTTTCTTTGCACTGTTTTCATGCCGTCGTTTCCTTTCGTGTTTTTCCTCACAGTTTCCACCCTTCGCGATACTGGCGTTTCAGCAGGACGTTGGCCGATGGCTCATTCGTCACAGTCATATTAGGCCCGTCCCACAGAAGCTTCTTTTGCGCGCGCACGGCGACATTGCCGAGCATACAGACCTCCGAGAGGATGCCGGAGTGATCCACGAAGTTCGAGCCCGGCGCGGGGCCACCGCGACAGGCATCGACGAACTCTTTGTAGTGGCCGGGCGAACGCGGGAAAAGTTGCGGGGCCTTGCCGAACTCGCGCATTTTCTTTTCTGGTATGAGGCGGTGTCCCATGATCTTGCCGTTGTCGCCGATGTAAATGACGCCGCCGTGGCCGCGGTCGGGTTCTAATTCGGCTGGACGCGGCGGTTTCAGGCCGCCGTCGTACCAGTTTATGGTCACCGGCGGCATATTGCCGCGCGCGGGAAAATCAAAACGGGCCATGACGCCGAGCGGGTAGGTCGCCGGGTTGAGTTTGGTGGAACTGGCCTCGACGCTGACCGGATGACCGAGGTTCAAGGCTTTGAAGACGGTTGACATCATGTGGCAACCCAGATCGCCCAGCAAGCCAGTGCCGAAGTCCCACCAGTTACGCCAGTGCCAGGGGTGGTAGTCCGGGTGGTAAGGGCGTTCAGGCACAGGCCCCAGCCACAAGTTCCAGTCAAATCCCTCAGGGACGGGTATCGTCTCGGTCGGGATGGCTTCGTACAGGGAGTGACGCCAGAAACGGGGGCCGAAAATGACCTGCACTTCGCGCACTGGGCCGATGGCACCGGCGGCGATCAGTTCGCGGGTGACGCGGGCCTCGGTCGAGGCCTGGCCGTGATTGCCGAGCTGCGTGGCGACCCCGGCCTCGCGGGCGGCTTCGGTGACGCGGCGGGTTTCCTCGACCGACCACGCCAACGGCTTTTCGCAATAAAGGTGCTTACGCCTACGCAAAACGTCCAGCGCGATCACAGCGTGGGAGTGGTCCGGGGTTGCGATCATCACAGCGTCCACGTCCTCTTTTTCCAAAAGCTCCCGGTAGTCGACGTAGGCGCGACAGCCTTTATATTGTCCGGATGCAGTCTGGGCGGCGTAATGTTTGTCAGCAACGCGGCGGGCCGGCTCGCGTCCGCAGACGCGGCTTTCCTTGCCCAATGACCAATTGGTGGAGAGGTAGCCATCGCTTTCCCGGTTGACGTCGCAGACCGCCACCACCTGAATCTCGTTGAACTGCAGGAACGCCTCCAAATTCTGTATTCCCTGCCCGCCCATGCCGATGCATGCCAGCGTGGTTTTGGAGTTTGGGCCGACCGTGCCTGCGACGCCTAGCACATGCCGCGGCAGGACAGTGAAAGCGGCAGCCCCACCCGCAACGAAGCTGCGACGCGAGAGAGAAGGCGATGATAATTTTTTCATAGTACGCAATTGTATATTATAAGGGGTGCCGGTCAAGCGGTTTCACGGTTTTTAACTTTAGCGTTGGGTGCTTGTGGCTCGACAAGCGCGATAAAAAACAAGTTGTTTCCTCACACGAAGGCACAAAGGGCACTAAGGTTTTTTGGGGGCATGGCTGGCCGCAAGTCGCAAGTCGCGGGTCACGAGTCAACTTCTCTTATTGCAACCACGCAGTGGCTCGCAATCTTGAGAGTAAAAGCTCTGCTCGGGTTTTTAACGCAGAGGTTAAGAGCGTTCAGATGTGGCACGGGCATCTTGCCCGTGTCATCGCGCTGTGCGCGGAGTTTGCAGTTAGGATTGAGGATTTAGGAGTTTTTACTTCGGCGTTCTACGTTCAGGCGTGGCACGGGCATCTTGCCCGTGTTTCATGGGCGGGACGCCCATGCCACTTCTCACCTCTTACCTCTTACTTATTACTTACTTCTTACTTCCGTCTGCCGCTATTTTATGGCTTCCATCCGGCACTCGGCCTTCGGCACACGTTCGCGGACGAGTCCAAGCAGTTTCGAACGTCCCGCCTCGATCTCTTGCGGTGAGTTGATGCCTTTGTTGTGACCGCCTGCGGAAATCACCACCACGTCGGGGTCGTATCCCCGGAGCGTGCCTTGGATGACGCGCCACATCACGTTCTCAAGCTTGTCGCCTTTGAAGCCCATGTCGAAAACCTGCCAGTCTTCGCCGAACTCGGCCGCTTTCGCGCTTGCCGTTTCGTCGCCGAGCAGCACTACGCGTTTCTTGCCCGCCTTGAATTTTTCGAGTCCGCCGCCGTACACGCATCCCTGGCGCAGGATGATGGCGTGTTTGAAGTGCCAGTCGTAGCCGTCGCCGTGCATCACTTCGGTTGGAATGAGCGCGGTGTTCTTCTCGTCCTGGTATTTAGCGGGATCTTCCGCGAGGTGCGACGGATAGTCGAGCGGCGTTTCGATCCAGCCCAGTGTTGTCGCGCACGTCTGGATCGTATCAGCGTGAACGCCCGAAAGGGCGATGTGCGCAACCACCGGGCCTTTGTCCTTCGTCATCGTCACCCACGTGATGCCGTCCATGATGCCGTAGCGGAGGTCGTCCCGTATGACGCCGCGATCAAAGCCGCCGCCGGCCGTGCCGATCATGTAGTACTTCTTCCCGTGACGTGTCGCCGTACAGTAGTTATGCCAGTCGCCGCAGAAGACGGTGTAGTCGTACGTGTTGATCTTGCGCTCGAATTCGAGCCACCGGTCGCTGGTCCAGTCGATAGGCTTGTGCATGAAGAGAAAGCGCCAGCGCGCGTCCTTGTGCTTTTTGATCTCCTCGAGCGCCCACGCGATCTGATTCTCCGGGAGCGGTTCGCGCGGCGGGAAGTAGTCGTGTTTCTCCATCGTATTGAAGCACACGAAGAGGCAGCCTTTATAGGTGAAGCTGTAGTAGGTGTTGGTGCCGTGCAGTTCATGCCAGAGGTCGATGGATCTCTGTCGCTCGGGCGTCATGCCTTTGAAGCCGGTCCAGATGTCGTGGTTGCCCGCAACATAGAAGAACGGCATATCGAGTTTGCTGATGTATGTTTGAAGCTCGGCCCACTGTTCGCGCGCGTTCGGCTTGCCGCCGCATTCGATGAGATCGCCTACCGACATCACGAAGGCGGGCCGGAGCAGGTTGAGAGTGTCCATCGCCTTGCCGAACACGCCCTTGCGTTCGCCGCCCGTACGGTCCGGCAGCACCGCGAAATGGAACTCCTGCGGATCATCGAGGAATGCTTCGCTCGTCCAAGGTTTAGCCCCAGAGAGCGTGTGCTGGAAATCGGCTCCGATCACCACGGATGCCATCAATGCAAAGATCACCGTAAACTTCATGTCTTCACCGTACACTGTCCTGCGACGGGTTGTCCAGCACAGATAAAACGGCACTCTCTTTTTACTAAACCGGCTACAACTAGCATTGCACTTCTTGATAACGCAGAGGCGCGGAAACGCAGAGATTTTTACGGGATGGCGTCGTGACCTCAAGTCCGGCGAAAGAACTTGGTGTAACTCGCGGGGACGCTCGCTAAACATCAATGCGAATGATACGGCTGATAAAGAACCAGCCGACCGCGATGAGTAGGGCGGTGAGGCCGATGGCAATCATGCCGTTGACGGATTTGAAGAAGGGAATCATCATCTCTGGTTTGATGAAGGTCATGGCCATGCCGAGCAGCGCTGGCATACAGGCGACGATGATGCCCTGCAGGCGTCCCTGCGCCGTGAGCGTCTGCACGCGCCGCTCAATGCGCATGCGTTCGCGGATGGTCAGGCTGATCTTGTCAAAGATTTCCGTCAGGTTGCCGCCCGTGCGGCGGGCGATATCGATTGAGGTGACCACCAGCGTCAGGTCGTCGGAGCCAACCCGATTGTCGAGGCTCTGTAGCGCGTCGTAAAAGTTCATGCCCACGCGCATCTGCTGTAGCATGACGCCGAACTCCTGGGAGATGGGCTTCTCGCCGTTCTGCACCACGGACTCGAAGGCTTGGTTGATGCTGAAGCCTGCACGTAGGGCATTGCTCATGCTGCCGAGCGCTTCGACGAGTTGTTCATTGAATAGACGGCGGCGGCGGTCGCGCAAGATGTCGAGCAGCTTGGAGGGGGCCATCAACGCGAGCACGCCGAAGGTCAAGCCGAGCACGGTGCCGGCGACCGTCGAGACCAGATTGGTGTGATCAAAGAGCGGCACGAAACAGAGCAAGAAAACGGCGGCGGCTGCAGCGCGACCGATATCGGAGATGCGTTTCGCCGGAATGAAGAGAAAGAGGTCCTCGAAACGGCGCGAGGCCTCCTCGGACATGGAGTCAGCGTAGGCGCCTGCGCCGGAGCCGAAGGCACGCACGACGGTGTAACCCAGTCCTGTGAAGGCCAGACCGATTAGTGCGGTTGCAGACCAGCCGAGTGCAGTAAGGGTGCCGGGCGTCATGCGTCACCACCTTGTTTGGCAGGGTCGAAGATGGCGGGGTCCAGATGCAGGCCGCGGCTCTTGATGTGCTCGAAGAAGGTTGGTACCGCGCCGGTCGGCATGAAGCGGCCGAGAACCTTGCCTTTTTCATCGACGCCGGTCTGCTTGAATTCGAAAAGGTCCTGCATCACGACTTGCAGTCCTTCAAGTCCAACCACCTCGGAGATGCAGGTCACTTTACGCGAGCCGTCGCTGAGGCGCGACTCATGCACCACGAGGTCGATCGCCGAGGCGATCTGTTCGCGGATGGCGCGTGACGGGAGTTCGAGACCGGACATCAGCACCATGGTTTCGAGGCGCGAGATGACATCGCGCGGCGAGTTCGCGTGGATAGTGGTGAGCGAACCGTCATGGCCGGTGTTCATCGCCTGGAGCATATCGAGTGCCTCGCCACCGCGACACTCACCCACGATAATCCGGTCCGGCCGCATGCGCAGTGCATTGCGGACCAGATCGCGGATGGTGATCGCGCCGCGGCCTTCGATGTTGGGCGGGCGGGCTTCGAGGCGGATCACATGGGGCTGGACGAGACGCAACTCAGCGGCGTCTTCAATCGTGATGATACGGTCCGTCGGCGGAATGAAGCCACTCAGCACGTTGAGCAGCGTGGTTTTCCCGGAGCCGGTACCACCCGCGACCACGATGTTCTTACGCATGATGACACAGAGGCGCAGGAATTCGGCAGCGTTGCGCGTCCAAGTGCCGAAGGCGATGAAATCATCAGTGGTCAGCGCGCGTTTGGAGAATTTACGGATGGTGATGCAGGGGCCGATCAGGGAGAGCGGCGCGATGATGGCGTTGACGCGCGAACCGTCCGGCAGACGGGCGTCGACATAGGGCTGGCTTTCATCGATGCGTCGGCCGATCGGGGCGACGATGCGTTCGATGACACCTAGCACTGACTCGTCATCCATGAAGGTCTGTCCGGTCAGTTCGATGCGGCCGTTGCGTTCGACGAACACCTGGCCGGGGCCGTTGACCATGATTTCGGTGATGGAGTCGTCGGCCAGAAAGTCTTCCAGCGGGCCGAGGCGCATGGCTTCGTCATAAATTTCTTTTTCCAGACGTGCGGGATCGATGCCGGTGGGCAGTTTCCGGTTGCGGCGAACTTCCGCAATGATGGTGCGGATGGTTTCGCGGGCCTTCTGTTGCAACTCGTCGGTACCGATGCGCGAGACGGTCATGCGCTTGAGGTCCAGACGCTGGATCAGTTCGCCGTGGATCTGGTTTTTGATTTCGCGCATGATGGCGGCCATCGGGTCGACCGGCGTCGGGGGTGGGGGCGCAGGA
>JAKJHA010000263.1 GCA_022704125.1 Verrucomicrobiota bacterium
GGGGTGGATTCGAACCACCTCTGAGAGAGTCAAAGTCTCTTGTGCTGCCATTACACCACCGGGCAGGTTTGTGCCACAACGTGCCACACGCCGGCACCCAGTCGCCGGCTGATCTCCCGTCCGTGTGCTTCGTCTCTCGCCAACCCGAATACTGACGCCCCGCTGCCGGAAAGCAAAACACCCAAACAGCCCGCCTCTTGGAGCCGGGCGGCCGTCTGGGCAACACCGGGGTAACTTTCGTAGACCGCCGGTTGCAAACCGTTGTGAAGTGCCAGCGCCGCAGCCGAGACGTCGCTAGTACGGATGGAAAGAGTCATATTATGGAGAAGGAGGGGGCTCACAGTCAAGCCTGCTCTCCATTTTCTGAAAACCTCGGGCGTGGAGCACATGATACCGGGGTTGGCGATGACCAGCCAGAAGCCTCGACAGGCCGACACTGGCATGTCCTCGAAAAGCCCGCGCACGCGCTCGCCGCGCCCCTCCATCAATACGGCGCCGCCGTGGATCAACGCGGGGATGTCACTGCCCAGTTCCGCGCCTAGCGCCATCAGCTCTGCGCGCGGGCGTCCCAGTTCCCAGAGACGGTTCAGCCCCACGATCACTCCGGCGGCATCCGCACTGCCGCCTCCCAGTCCACCGCCGATCGGGATGCGCTTGTGGATGTGGATGCGTGCACCGGCGTTGACCTGATAGCGGTGCTGCATGAGACGCGCGGCGCGCACCGCCAGATTGCGTTCCATCGAGCCGATTTTGGTAAGGTCTACTCCCGACCCGGCTGTGATTGTCATCGCGGTCTGTGCGTAGGTGGAGGTGAGCGCGATAGTATCGGACAGCGTCACGGGCATCACGATGCTACGCAACTCGTGGTACCCGTCCGACCGCTTGCCCAAGATCTCCAGCGTCAGGTTGATCTTGGCATACGCTTCCAGTGTGATGACAGACCCTGCTCTGACCATTTGGGCGCGTATTCTGCCATAACGTGCCGTGCGCTTCAAGAGGGAGTAGTTGAATCGCGCCCCGAGAGTCGGTACACTGGTCGGCACATGAGCATACAAGTGAGTCATAGCGAGAGCGGGCATTCGGACGGCGCGCCGCAGCAGGTCGAGTACCCCGCGATCTTTCATTTCCGCGTGATTACAGAGGCGTCGTCCGCTGTGGAGCCGGAACTGACGGCGGTGTTGGCGGCCTACCGCGTGACTGAGTCGCTTGCGGCGTCGCGCGCGTCATCCTCGGGCCGGTTTTGCGCCTATGGTGTTTCGGTCGAGGTGCGGACGCCGGAGGAGCTGCGCGCGCTTGATGCGGCGTTGAAGCGGGTTCCGGGTGTCCGCATGGTGCTGTAGGAGCGATATGGCAGAGGTGGTTTTAGAGAAGGTGTGCAAGGATTACGATGGCGGTGTACGCGCGGTTGACGCGTTCAGCCTGGTGATTCACGACGGCGAGTTTCTGGTGCTGGTCGGCCCTTCCGGCTGCGGCAAGTCCACCACGCTGCGCATGGTCGCGGGTCTTGAGACGATCTCCTCTGGTACGATCAGCATCGGCGGCCGCTGCGTGAACACGGTGCCGCCGAAGGATCGCGACATCGCGATGGTCTTTCAGAACTACGCGCTCTATCCGCATATGACGGTCTACGACAACATGGCCTTCGGGCTCAAACTGCGGGGCTTTCACAAACGTGAAATCGAGATGCGGGTCGGCGAGGCGGCGGAGATTCTGGGGCTGGGCGACCTGTTGCGGCGTCTGCCCAAACAGCTCTCGGGCGGGCAGCGTCAGCGGGTGGCGCTGGGGCGTGCCATCGTGCGCAAGCCGCAGGCGTTTCTGTTCGACGAGCCGTTGTCGAACCTTGACGCCAAGATGCGCGTGCAGATGCGCGCCGAGATCGGCCGCCTGCACCGCCGGCTGCGGACCACCATGCTCTACGTCACTCACGATCAGGTCGAAGCGATGACCATGGGCGACCGCATCGTGGTGATGGCGGACGGCACGATCCAGCAGGTGGCGCCGCCGCTGGAGGTCTATCGTCGACCAGCAAATCTCTTTGTCGCCGGATTTATTGGAACGCCGCCGATGAATGTGTTGCGGGGAAGCTTCGAAGTTCAGGAGGGTGGCGGCAGTTTCCGGCATGCGCAGGGCGCGATCACGCTGCCGGCGCGTTGGAGCAACGCCTTGCAACCGTTTGCCGAACGCGAGCTACTGTTGGGTTTTCGGCCGGAATCGTTGGGGGGCGCAGCGTCGCCGGACACGGTGCGGGATGCTATCTGCGGCACAGTGGATGTTGTCGAGCCGATGGGTGCGGAGACCTTCGTTCAGGTGTTGATGTCCGACGGTACCCGCATCGTGGCACGGGTGGGGGCGGAACGCGCGTTCGTGCCAGGCACGACGGTGGCGCTGCCGCTGGACTGCGGTCAGCTTCGGTTTTTCGACGCGAAGAGCGGGCAGGCCATTCCGGCTGAAGGCGAGGAGGTGCGGTGATGCGGCTCGGCATTCTCGGTGGTAGCTTCAATCCGATCCACATCGGCCATCTTCTGATGGGCAGCGCGGCGGCGGAAGCCTTTCAGCTTGATCGCGTGCTGCTGATGCCTTGTGCGGTGTCGCCATTCAAGGTCGGTGCGGCGGACTTGGCACCGGGCGCGGACCGGCTGGAGATGGTGCGACGCGGCGTGGCGGACGATCCGCTTTTCGAGGCGTCGGACCTCGACCTGACGCGCGGCGGGGTGTCGTACACGGTCGAGTCGTTACGGGCGTTGCACGCACGCTATCCCGATGCACATCTTTTTTTCATTATTGGCGGGGATGCGCTGCGTGAGCTTTCGCGTTGGTACAAGATCGACGAGATATTGACACTGTGCGACGTGATCACGGTGTTGCGGCCGGGCGTGGCTCTAGCGTTAGACGAGGCGCTGGAACCGTTCCCCGAAGCAGCGCGCGAGCGTCTGCGGCGGCATACGATCCAAGGACGTACCTGCGAGGTTTCTTCTTCGGAGATACGGAGAAGAATTGCCGAGGGGCGTTCAATCCGTTATCTTGTTTGTCCTGAAGTCGAGGCCTATATCCGCGAGCGCGGCCTATACGTTGTCGACAAATGATGAGGAAACATGGCCATTCAACCTGAACAGATCGCACGGGAAGCAGCGGCGGCACTGGACGCCAAGCAGGCGGAGGATATCCGCATCTACGATGTCCGCGGGGTTTCGAACCTGACTGACTTTACGGTCGTGGCGACCGGTACGTCGGAACCGCACCTCAAGGCGTTGATTGCGGAAGTGCAGCGCCGCATGAAGGCGTCGGACGTTGTCAGTTACCGTACATCAGGCACGCCGGACAGCGGCTGGGTGGTGGGGGACTACGTGCATGTTGTGGTGCACGTCTTCTCGCCTGAGGCGCGCGCGTACTACGCCATTGAGAAGCTGTGGGCTACAGCCAAAGAGATTCCGCTTCCTCAGTCCTGAAAAAGCCGTCCTCATTCAAGCCCTGTATCTCCATCAGCAGGCTCGCAAAGCTGGCTGTGGATTCAT
>JAKJHA010000264.1 GCA_022704125.1 Verrucomicrobiota bacterium
GGCCAAGCGCTTCCTCATCAGCGAGGCGGTGCGCGGCGAGGGCGCGGAACTGACCGACGCCGAAGGTCGCCCCTTCATGAAGAAGTACGATCCGCGCGGTGCGCTTGCACCCCGTGACGTGGTGGCGCGCGCGATCGATGCCGAGATGAAGCGCACCGGCTCGCCCTACTGTTGCCTGGACATCCGCCATAAATCCGAGGCCTTCCTCAAGGAGCGTTTCCCCAACATCTACAAGACCTGTCTCGACTTCGGGATCGACATGGCACGCGACCTGATTCCGATCGTGCCTTCGGCCCACTATTGCTGCGGCGGCATCCGCGCCTCGGTCAGCGGCGCGACCTCGCTGCCCGGCCTCTATGCGGTCGGCGAGACCGCCTGCACCGGTCTGCACGGTGCCAACCGTCTGGCCAGCAACTCACTGCTGGAGGCATTGGTGTGCGCCTATCAGACAGCGGGCCGGATCATGGAACATCCGGAGCGCGTGCCCGATCCGCTGCGCATCCCCGACTGGGAATACGGCACGGCCGTAGCGAGCGACGAGGCGGTGATGGTGGCGCACAACTGGATGGAGGTGCGCACCTGCATGTGGGACTACGTGGGCATCGTGCGCACCAACAAGCGTCTGGAGCGCGCGCTGCGCCGCATTCGCAACCTGCGCCGCGAAATCCGCGAGTACTACTTCGACTATCTGGTCACGGCCGACACGCTGGAATTACGCAATCTCGCGCTCGTCGCCGAATTGATCGTGCGCAGCGCGATGCGCCGCAAAGAGAGCCGCGGCCTGCACTACACGCTCGACTATCCCGAAACGCGCCGCATCGCGCGCGATACGATTTTGCCCGGGCGGGCGAAGTAATCGCGTTTAATTTAGGATTTGAGATTTAGGATTTAGGAGTTTTTTCGCTTCTGAGTTCTGAGTTCGACGTTCAGAAGCGGCGGAGTGCCGCCGTTTTACACGCATCATTGCGACCACTTTTTGTGACCACCCAGTGGTCACAAAAACGAGGTTAAAACCTTGCGACACGCAGCCGCGCCCCGCCGTGGCCATTTACAGCGCTTTGGGCGCTTTTGGGGCTGTCCCACCGCGCACTTCCTATTGCATGCCCCGCGCGCGCCCGGCGCCCGTCCTCCCGCCCGTTTTTACACTCATCATTGCGACCACTGAGTGGTCGCAATAAGAGAGGTTGTCTGCGCCCCGTAACCATGCCAAAAAACTAATGCACTAATGCACTAACGCACTAATGAACTTCTCTCACTCTTTGTGTGAGAAAAAATCCCGGCCAAAATCTAACACAAAATAAGCATAAAAACATTCCATTTTGTATTGACCGAATTTTTCAAACGGAGTACCATCGTACCGTTCAGTCAGAAACTCTCGGTTTTATTTTAGGCCAATGTGCGGCCACACGTAACAAAAAGGGACGGGAAGAGAAGGTGCGCGAATGGCACTGGGTAAACGGATGGACATCAGGCAGGTCTCAGCCTTCGCGGCTGGGGAAAAGGTTCGACGAAAGGATTGAATTTAAGAGCCCCGCATGAGAAAGATCCACATAGTGACCGGTATTGCGTTGTTTGTACTGTCGGTTGTGGCGGTGCGGATGACCTTGCGTGTGCGGGAACTGGAGCGGCAGAACGCTGAAGTTGCGCCGGCTTCAGCAGAAAGGACTGCTGTTGCCTCGCAGCCCAAGAAAGTCACGCCTGTGACGCCGCCCAAGCGGGTCACGCCTGCCGCTCCGTCTGAGGTGCAACCGAAGCCCGTGGCGCCACCGGTAAAGCCGGCGCCCAAAAAAACGTCCGTTCCTGTGGCACCATCGTTCTCCGGTGATGTCAAGGCGCTGATTGCAGATGCGCGGGCGGCGATGGAACGGAAGGCATACGACAAGGCGGCGGAGTCGTTGCGGCAGGCACTTGCGGCGCAGACCGATCCGGAAGGAAAACAGCAGATTCGCGCTTTGCTGGCGGAATCGTTGGCGGCAACGCAGGATTTCGACGGCGCGGTGGCGGTCTACCGCGATTATCTGTCTGCGGCGACCAGCGATCAGGAACGGGTGTCGGGCGTGACCCGGATGGCGGCAGTGCTGTCGCTCGCAAAACGGTTCGACGAGGCCGAGGCGGTGCTGGCCGAACCGGGGTTGATCGGCGACGATCCGGCTATGCAGCGGGCGATCCTGCATGCCAAGTTGCGGCTCTGGCAAGCGCAGCCCGGTCGGCTGGACCAAGTGGCGACGGAACTGGAAACCAAGGCCGCGACTGATCCGGCGGATCGCGCGTCGCTGGAACTGCTGGGCACGATCTATCTCAAGATGCAGCGGAACCACGACAAGGCCAAACCGGTCTACGAGAAACTCTTGGCGCAGGAGCCGGACAACGCGGGGCTCCAGAACACATTGATCGGTATTTACAAGGAGACGCGGGACTTTGCCAAGGCACGGGAGGTCTACGAGCAGTACCTGTCGGCGCATCCGGACGAGGCGGACGGCATCCGCTTCCAGATTGCGGCGCTCTATATTCAATCGGGACAGGGCGATGACGCTGTCGCCTATGCCGAAAAGCATCTGAACGGCGCGGACGCCACGGCAGAGCAGAAAGAGCAGGTCGCGCGCATCTACGAATACAGTGGTCGGCTCGACGATGCGGCGAGAACGCTCAAAGAGGCAGAGACCGCTGCGCAGGACGCGGCCAAGAAGACCAGTCTCCGCTTCCGCCAGTCCGATCTGCTCATCCGCCAGCAGAAATACGCCGAAGCGGAAGCGCTTGTCCGCAGCGTTCTGTCGACGGCCAATTTGGACAAGGAGACCAAGGCGCGGGCCAACCATGAGTTGATCCGCATTTATCAGGTGCAAGGCAAAGTTGGGGAATTGGGGTTGTAAGGAGATGCTACGATGAAGACAACTGCATGGATGTTATGTACTTACGCTATCCTGAGCACACTAACGGTAATGGGCGCACCCGACTTGATAGTGACTTCGGTCTGGACCGAGCCGACTAGCCCGGAAAAGGGTAAGTCCTATGTGATCAAGGCGACGGTCAAGAATCAGGGCGACAAGGCTGCTTTCACCGGGCTTAAGTACGGCAACACCGCCTTTTATGTGAATTCCCAGAAGGTGGATGAGCCGTACATCACGTCCCGGATATCGGCGGGCGCCAGCGCGACGTACACGAGCAAGTCCCTGACGGCCCCGTCGTCGTCATCCACCATCAAGGTGAAAGCGTTCGCCGATTCGGAAAATGATGAAGCGGAGAGCAACGAGGGGAACAACTGGTCATCCGAGATCACGGTGACGCTGCGAGATCCCCCCATGCCCGATCTGGTCGTTCTGAATGTTTGGACGGAACCGACAAACCCGATCAAGGGGCAGTCGTACGTGATCAAGGCAACGGTCAAGAATCAGGGCGACAGGGACGCCTTCACCGGAACCACGTACGGCAACACCGCCTTTTACGTGAACTCCACAAAGGTTGACGAGCCTTACATCTCGTCCCGGATATCGGCGGG
>JAKJHA010000026.1 GCA_022704125.1 Verrucomicrobiota bacterium
TTTTACAGACTACTAGTCCGCCTCGAAGCGCATCCACTGGATGTCCACGTACGCTGCATTGAGATTCACCGGATCGAACCAGATTTCATTCACGCGTCCCGTCCAGTTCGGGTTGGCGGTGAGGGGGACCGAAACCGTGTGCCAGTCGCCATCCGTCTGGACCGGGAGCGCGGCCGTGTTCGCGTCGGTTAGCACGAAGTCTTTCGAGAAAACCGGCGTTGTCTCCGTTCCCCAGAGGAGTTTCATCCGCTCGCTGCCTTTCGCGGGCACGCGGACTGAGGGCGTCACGCGCATCCGCACCGTGAAGGTCTTGAATTTCGAGGCCTCGAACGGCTGGACGCGCGTGCGGATCGCGGGTTTGGTCCCGCCGCCGGAGCGGAAGAAGCGCATCGCGCCGTCGACGGTCCTCATATACGCCGTTCCGTAGGGATTGCGGTACCAGCCCTGCATGCCCTTCGAGAAATCCCAGCTCGTCAGCGCGAGATGGCGCATCGGCGGGTAGTCGTAAGGGCCGAGCCCGACATCGGCCGGAACGAGGTTCTTCGGCCACCCCTCCGCCGGCTTTTCGCAGAACGCATCGCGCAAGGCGTCGTACATGCCGAAGCCGAATTCCTCGTTCGGCTCGATGTAGCTGCCCTCCTGCCATTCGTTCAGCGGCGCGATGACGACGCGATTGAAGCCTTGCTGCTCGCAGAACCGGCGGCAGTCCTCGCACACCTTCTTAAATTTCTCCGGCGTGCGGCCGTAAATGACGCGCGCGTCCTGGAACGAGCGGGGGATGTCATTCCAGCCCGTGGGGATGATCGGCCACAGAGGGAATTTGGGATCGCGCGAGGTCATCTCCCACCATTTCGGCACGGCGGCCATCACGGTGTCGTAGGAGAAATGGTTCGGCCGGTCGCCCGGTTTGCGGGTCTCGGGGGCCATCATCCAGGCGATCGTGTCGAAATTGTAAATCATCTGCGCTTCATAGCCGGCCGCTTTAGCGCGGTCGACCTTAGCCGGGTCGTATTTCCATCCGTGATACATGTCGATAAAGCAAACGCCCGGAAGCCCGGCCTCCTTGACGAGCTTTTCCGTGATGGCGAGCGCACGTTTCACGCCCTCGCCGGGCTTCAGCGCTTCGCCCTTTTTCACCGCCTCGTCGATAAAGTCGCGGTCGAGCGTGTCGTAGTCCCAGTACACGACGACGGGTTTTCCGCCGATCGTGTAGTATTCGGGCGTCTTGAAGTAGGTGTCGATCCAGAACTTTGTCACACGGATCTGATCCTCCGTCGAATGCGCGCCCGGCTCGTTGTGATTCGCGTACATCATGTACCACTTCAAGTGCTTGCGCCAGTGGGCCTTGTAATAACCCTTCACCCAATGGTCGAGCCGCTGGACGCCCTGATTCCAGTACCAGTCCACACAGAAGTTTGAAATGCCGTGCTCGACAGCCCACTTGATCTGCCAGTCGATGACCTCGGGGTTGCCTTCGTCGTACCATCCCAAAAGCGGCTTGATCCCGGGCAGGGTCTGCGCCACCTGGTCCCACTCGGCCATCTGTTCCGTGCCCGGATAGTAAAGCGCGGTGATTTCGATCGCGCTCTTCACAGGTTTCGGCTCAGGGACATACACCTTCTTCTCCGGTAGCGAACACCCCGCCGTGAAAGCAAGGAAAGCCCATGCCGCAGGACTCATCATCTGGCTCATTCTCATCGGTGTTATCTCTTGTATGGGTTGAATGTCGATAGCATCGCATGAATCGATGTCAGACGGTCGGCGTCACCACCACGGCCTCGATGCCGAGCACCTTGGCGAGTTTGACGAGGCTCGCAGCGTGGTGGCCCACGCCCAGCGCGAAGTGGTGGGTCGGCCCTTCGGCCACCCAGCGCAGCAGGAAGGTGCGCACGTCAGGCAGGAACCTTCCGTGCGTGTTGGTGTTGCCGGTCGGCGGGATCGGGCCGGCCATCGACTCGCCCTCGGCGACGATGAACTTCATCCGGCCGTCAGCCTTGACGCCGATCGAGAGCATCGTGATTGGACCTTCCTTGATGTTGAACTCAACGCCCGCGCCTTTGCCGGGCTTGCCGTGGTAGGTCTTGAGTGAGCGCAACACCGGTTTACGCGAGGCGATGTTGAGGTGGTGCGGCCCATCATGGCCGACGAGCACCGTGTCGCGGTCGAAGTCGATCGGATGGAACTCGGCGAAACTGCCGCCGATGTCCAAGCGGTCCATAATCATCATCGCGATGCAGTTTTTCAAATCGTACTCGCCGCACATCGGGAATCCCGCACTGGTCAAAAGCGAGTTGCCCACGATCAGGTTGGTGACCAACTCGCGCATCGGGGTGTCGGGCAACGCCTCGTAGTAGTAGGCGAGCCCGTCGAGTTTACGCTCGGCGATGAAGGCCTCCAACGCCACGGCGGCGCGGGCGGCGACATCAAGGTCGCGTTCGGTCAGCCTGGTGGTGATCGGGTCGGAGACCGGGTCGGGCGTGTCGAAGAAATCGAGAATGCGCCGCTTCATGGCTTCAGTCGCGGGCGGGTCGCCGGCCAGATAGTGCTTGAGGATCTCGTCCGGCTCGCACAGCGCGATGTGGCAGCCGAAGGCCGCGGTCACGGCAGTCGGATCGACGTGCATGTCATACATCGATTCCAGCACGTGGCCCATCAGCCCGATGCGCGCACGCCGCAGGTCGTGCAGCACCTTGGCAATCTGGCACCAGCGCGCGATTTCGCCGTCGGCGATCGGGTCGTTCTCGCGGACGCCGAGGATCACGTCAGCCACGGGACGTCCCATACGGATTGCCACGCCGGTGAACTCGGGCACCGAGCAGAAGTCGTCGTTGCAGAGCTGGATATAGGTTCTGGCCGTCTCATACGGCATTGCGCGCAGCGGCTGAAGTGCCACCAGCACGATCGGCACATTCAGGTCGCGCACGAGAATGCCGAAGGTGGAGGAGGTGGCGTAGGTGACCATGTCGATGAACAGCAGGTCGAGGTCGGCGGCCTTCATCGCGGGCAGTGCCGCGTAGGCGGTCTCCGCGTTGTCGAGCAGGCCGAAGCAGGCGGTCTCCACTCCGTGGGTTTTGACTTTGCCGTCGAAGACCTCAAGCTTGCGGTGCATCTCGTCGAGCAGGCCCTCGAACTGCGCCCAGTAGGTGTGATGGCCCACGCCGACGATGCCGACCTTTGCGGTCAGCGGTTTTCTGCGCTCAATCTTCACTGATGGCTCCTTTTTAAGTTGATGGTTTTTCCGCGTCCCGGCCTTGAAAGAACAGCCCGCGTTGCTGATCCGCCGACGGCGGCGGGAAGAGCCCGCTCGCCAGCCATCCGACCAGCAAGGTCGGGAAAAAGGCGAAGGCGCCACTCCACCAGGTCGGGATGTCCGGATGGAGATGAACCAGCGCGATGCCCGCCGCGCCAGCGGCCAGGCCGATCACGGCACCGCCGGTGTTGGCGCGGCGCGAGGACATGCCCAGCACGTAAACACCCAGCAGCAATCCGAGGAAGGTGCTGGCTACCGCCGTGATCTGATCGATAAAGTTTTTGCCGATGTGGGGCGCGAGCAGCGCGGCACCGATGACACCTACGCCGATTAACGTGGTCAGCAGCCGACTGGCGCGCACCGAGGTTTCGCTTCGGTTCAGCACATCGAAGGTCAACACCGAGGCAATGCTGTTGATGCCGCCATCCAGCGTGCTCAGAGCCGCCGCAAGCAGACCGGCACACATCAATCCGACAATGCCTGGCACACGCAGATCATGCACGATGAAGTATGGTAGGATCTGGTCCTGATTAGCCAGCGCCGGCAGGGCACCAGCGCGCTGCTGGTAATAAACGAAGAGCACGGTACCGGTGAGGATGAAAAGGAAGTACACGGCGGTCGCGACCACCGCATTGAGCACCAAAGCGCGGCGCAGCTCCTTGCGGCCGGACATGCTGAGATAACGCTGCACGGTGATTTGCGAGGTGGTGTAGCCGGGCAGGTAGACGAAGAGGCCGAGCGCCAACACCCACCAGATGCTGGTCTGCCCCGTCAGGCCGGCGGAGAGATCCGCGAGTTGGAACTTGCGGTGGGCGTGACCAATCTCGATAACCTTCGCGAAACCGCCGTCCACACTGCCGACGGCCAGCAACAGGATCACGATGACGCATCCACCGAGGGTGATCGCCTGCAGCACGTCCAGCCAGATGATGCCCTTCAGGCCGCCGGAACAGGCGTACAAGATCGCCACGATTCCGACGCCGACCAGGGTCAGCATAAAGGCGGTCTGGCTCAAGCCGAGAATTGCATCGAGGATCACGATCAGCGTATACAGCATGCTGCCCAGCCAACCGAAGGCATAGCCGAAAAAGAGCAGCGCGCCCAAGCGGCGCAGACGCGGATGAAAGCGAATCTCCAGATATTCGTACACGCTGCGCAGTCTCAGGCGCGTGTAGAGCGGCACAAAGACGTACCAGAGCAGCGGCGTGATGAGCAGCGGGATCATGAGCAGGACCGCGAGGATGCTCCAGTTGCGGTAAGCTCCCTCACGCGGCAGCATCACGAAGGCGGCGGCGCTAAAGGCAGCCGCAAAGATTGAGAGTCCGACTGCAAAGCCGTTCATGCTTTTGCCGCCGGTGAAAAAGTCGTCGGCGCTTCCCTGTCGCCGCGATGCCAGCCAAGCTAGAGCGGCGGTGAACGCCACATAGACCACAATAACCATCCCGTCGATAATTGAAAGCCCGTTCATAACAGCTTTAAAATAGCCGAGAACCGTGCAAATGTCGATAGATGTTTCACGTATCTTTTTTCGATGTTTTGCGCATATGCGATGTTGCGCCGCGACTTCGACAAGGCGAGTTGTTTTTACCACAGAGACACAGAGACGCAGAGGTTTTTTGGGGTGGCGCTGCTCAGTTTATTTAACGCAGAGGCGCAGAGACGCAGAGGTTTTTTGGGGGGCAGGGCAACCTCCCTTATTGCGACCACCCAGTGGTCGCAATGATGAGTGTAAAAGTGGCGGTATCCCGTGAGCCGGACGCAAGGCTGGCGCGGAGCAATGTGGCACGGGCATCTTGCCCGTGGCGGCGGCGTTTACGCCGCTGCGGACGAGCAGACGCTCGTCCCTCCCGGTGCTGCGCGAGCCCGATCATGGCTGGAGGGCGAGTGTCCCCACGAGCCGTCTTCCGTTGCGCGGAAGGATGCGGTTTGAGTGGAGCGGCGGAACTTGCTACGATACGCGCAACGCATGAAACAGCCCGTCATTCCGCGCGTGGTGATTATGACATCCACGATTGCCAAAGGCTTGCAAGAGATGCTGCAAGGGGTGCTGGCCTATGCGCAGGAGCATGGGCCGTGGCGGATTTACCAGCAGGAGAACCGGCGCTGGATGTACGAGTTGCACGACCTCAAGCGCTGGGGATGCACCGGGGTGATCGCAGCGGATTATCACACCGTCGAAGAGGCGCGGCAGATCGCCACGTTGAAGGTGCCGGTGGTGGTGCTGCTGCAACCGCACCCAATGCGTCAGCGCGGCTATCCGCTTTTCAAATGGCCGTGCGTGGTGTGGAACTCGACCGTGATAGGGCGCATGGCGGCCGAATACTTTGTGGAGCGGCACTATACGCACTTCGCTTTTGTTGGACACATCTACAGCGACTCTTACTGGTCGGTGGCGCGCGAGCGCGGGTTCCGTGCGGCGTTGCGTGCGCACGGTCACCGGAAGTGCCATGTATACGCGCCGTGCACGGCGGCAGAGCAGCGGGACTGGGCGATGGAGCGGCCGCGTATGGAGGCGTGGCTGCGTGCGTTGCCGAAACCGGTGGCGCTGTTCGCACCGAACGACCGGCGCGGCAAGCAGGTGCTGGATGCCTGTCTGGACGCGGGGGTTTCAGTGCCGGACGAGGTGGCCGTGTTGGGGGTGGACAACGACGAATGGATTTGCGAGGCATCGGTGCCGACGCTCTCCAGCATCCAATGCGACCCGAGACCGGCCGGGTATCGGATCGCCGCGCATCTCGATCGGCTGATGCGTGGGGAGCGGTGCGTCAAGACCGAGTACGGGGTGGAGCCGATTCGTGTGGTCACGCGCCAGTCGACGGAGTGGGTGGCGATTGCCGATCAGAAGATGGCCGCCGCGCTACGTTATATTCGGCAGCATGCGCATGAGCGCGATTTGCGCGTGGCGGACATCGCGCGCAGCGTGGGGTTGTCGCGGCGCGCGACGGAAATACGGTTCCGCGCGGCGACCGGGCGCACGCTGCGGGGCGAGATCGAGCATGTGCGGCTGGAGCGGCTGCGTGCGCTACTGACAGAGTCGGATGCCACGATCGGCGCGTGTACCGAGGCGTGCGGGTTTGCCGGACAGACCCATGCCGGCCGGGTCTTCCGGCAACGCTTCGGCATGACGATGGGGCAGTGGCGGAAGGGGCAGTAACGTTGAACGTTGAACTCCGAACGCAGAACGTCGAAGTTTGAAGCGTTCAGAGGCTCTTGCAAAACCCCTCGTGGCATGGGCGTCCCGCCCATGAGGCAAACACGGGCAAGATGCCCGTGCCACGCCCCTTGTGACATGGGCGTCTCGCCCATGAAAGAGCAACAAGGTTTTGCAAGAGCCTCGTTTAACGTTCTTCATCCTTCAACATTACTGTCGCACGTGCCGTAATCAAGACCGGAGAATCCCACATGGGGATGTTTTTGAGCACCAGACTCTCTTCCTGCCGATCAATCTGTGTCTCTGGAATCGCAAAGACGCGCCCGGTAATCATATCCACCCATACGGGTTGATCCAGTCGCTCCGGAATCATCAAATCAATCTGGTCGAAATCAAGCCTGTCGCTTGGACGCGCTTCGCAGAACCAGTAGAACCGCAAGGTCTTGCCGTGGCGCGTAAAGAGTGTGCAGGCGAGATCATGCGGCTTCTGGTCGCGAGGATCGGCGCGCTTCTGAATGGCGAAATTCTTCAACACGAGGTTCTTCTGGGGCAGTGTCTCGTCGTCGAAGAGCGAATAGATGTTGCTCATCGCATACCAGGAAGGGCGGCGATAGACGAACTCCTTGAGCAGGTTCGAGCGAACGAGGCCGAAACTCTGAAGCATGAACGTGTACTTGAGATCAATCATCGTGAAGACGCTCGAGGGAATCGATCGCGCTGAATCGCCGATCGCACGGCGCAAATTCCATTTCGCCTGCGAATACTCCGTCCATTCGATCCCATTCATCGCATGCCCGAACTCAAGTTGGGACGGGCATCCCACCTCTCCCTGCATGATGTCGAAGTTGGCGGAATACCCCTTCACAAACTTGCGGAGCGGTTCGGCAAGATGACCGTAGGATGCCTCGGGAACAGGACTATACGGGTGGTAGAGGAAATAGGATCCGAGATCAAGCGCGCTCTCTTTCTTTAGCTTTTCCAACACCATCGCGTAATCGCTCTTCATCGGATCGCGTGCGTTCCAGGAGATCGCCGTGCAGAAACACTTGGCCGCAGGTTGGATTTCACGGATGGCCTTCGCCGTGCGATAGAAGAGTTCGGCGTATTCCCTGGCCTGTCCAAAGGGCTCATTCCAGATTTCCCACTCGTCGACCACGTCCTTGTAGCGTTCAACCAGCGCCTTCGTGTAGCGAATCCAGGCGTCAAAAGCATCCGGATTGTCCGTCACTGGTTTCAAGCGCATACCGAGGCGGAAGTCGCTACCCCACACGGGATTGCCGTAGGAGATGCAAACCCAAGGCTTCACGCTCATCGCCGCACATTCGCGGATCTGCGGATCGAGCCATGTGAAGTCGTATTTTCCCTTCTCCTGTTCGGTCTTCGCCCAGCCGCTGAAAAACCGCGCATGCTTGACGCCCAACATCGGGATGAGGGCCTTGAAGCTGTCCCAGTCGGCATAGTCGCGGTCCATCGTCTCACATCCAACCGACCATTTAGACGATTTGATTTGATCCGACGTGCGTGTGGCGAGGCGGCCGATTTCCTTCAAGCCTGGGTTGACGGCGTTGAGTTTCTGCCACGTCACGTTCCGCTTCTCCTTCTGCAGGATATTCGTCACCGCGGCCTTCGCCTTATGGTCGTCCCATGCGTCCCAACTCTTAATCTTGTCCGCATCCTTAAATGCGACAACACCATTGCCTGCACACCATGAAGTTGCAGACAGCAAGCCAATTACGGCGATCCAGCCTGTTTTCATAACGTCTAACGCGGGCAGAGCCCGCAACCCAATTTAACTAGTTAATTAGTGCATCAGTGCATTAGTTTGTCTGGGGGAGCACTGCCGCGCTTCGCAGTGCCCCTCAAAAAAATTCTGCACCTCTGCGTTAAACAAACTCGAACGGCGCCCCTAAAAAACTTCGTGCCCTTCGTGTCTTCGCGTGAGAAACGACTTGTTTTTTATCGGCCTTGTCGACCGGTACGGCACCAACGCACAACGTTCAACGCTCAACGTTCAACGTTCAAGTGAGGAAAAGCTGGCGGAGAGGGAGGGATTCGAACCCTCGGTACCCGTAAGAGCACACAGCATTTCCAGTGCTGCACCTTCGGCCGCTCGGTCACCTCTCCGTAATAGAGCGCGTTCTTTATAGCGGTTCGGTTCTGAGAACTCAACCCCAAAAATGGAGAATTTTACAACGGCGTGTTGACATCGGACTGATGGGATGGTTAAATAACCCAGTTTTTCGCCTGCGAAAGGCGATGTGGGGGTATAGCTCAGTTGGTAGAGCGCTTGAATGGCATTCAAGAGGTCAGGGGTTCGACTCCCCTTACCTCCACCACTTTGGAGAACCCCTTTCGGGGCGTAGCGCAGACTGGTAGCGCGTTTGCTTGGGGTGCAAAAGGTCTCGGGTTCAAATCCCGACGCCCCGACCATTTAAGATGGAACCATGAAACACATGAAACTTCATGGGAAACGGGGGCATCTTGGCGGTTCCGGAAAACACTCAAGTAAGTGCATAAGATTTGGAGTGCGGTGACAAGAGCCGCGCTGTGCGCGGGTCGCGGCACCGCTTTCCCTCCGCGCAACGCGCGGAAGCACTTGCCCCCACCCCAATCGGAGGTGGCATGGAGCAGATCATTCAGTGGGTAGTGAACACGGTGGGGCAGTGGGGCTATGCGGGCATCGTGATCATGATGTTTCTTGAGAGTTCCTGTTTCCCGTTCCCCAGCGAGGTTGTCATGATCCCGGCGGGCTACCTCTCGTCGCCCAACTACATACACTCCGAGGGTTATGTGGCGGGCCATGAGATGAATATCTGGGTGGCCATTGCGATGGGGATCATCGGCAGTTGGCTGGGAGCGCTGTTCAACTACTATCTCGCGTTGCTGCTGGGGCGCCCCCTCCTGTTGAAGTGGGGCAAATACTTTTTCATTTCCGAGGAGAATTTTGAGAAAGCCGAGCGCTTTTTTAAACGGCACGGCGAGATCGGTACCTTCACCGCACGCCTGATTCCAGTTGTGCGGCAGTATGTGTCGCTGCCGGCGGGTCTCGTGCGGATGAACATGGCGCGCTTTCTCTTCTATACTGGACTCGGTGCCGGGCTCTGGGTTTCAATCTTGGCCTGGATCGGTTACATCGCTGGTCAGAGTGAAGCGCTGTGGCGGCCGTACCTCAAGAGGGCGACTGTCGCGGCCTTGGTGTTCTGCGTGGTTGTCGTGGCGGTGTATGTTCTTATACGCCGCGCGCGTGGCAAAAAAAGCGCGGCATAAGTTTTTTCGAGGGCATGGCTCGGTTTTTTGAATCCACAGATTACACAGATTACACAGATTTTTTAGGGGCAGCGCACCCCAGATGAACTAATTAACTAATGCACTAATCAACTAATTAACTAATGAACTTGGATCGCGGGCTCCGCCCGCGTTAGAGGAGGGATGACGATGAATGTGTTCAAAGTGATCGGACTTGCGGGGATCGTTGTGCCGGGACTGTTGATGGCGCAGACGTGGACCTATACCCCGCCGGCGTATCCCGGTGTCTGTACCAATCCGGCGGTTGTCGGCGAATGGACGATGGATTATGAAACGGCCGTGCAACGGGCGGCGGCCGAGGGACGGAATCTGTACCTGCTGTTCACGGGCTCCACTTGGTGTCCGGATTGCGACACCCTGCAGAATCAGGTCATGTCGACGCCGGCCATGCAGACGTTCATGCGAGAGAGCGACGCCTACTGGGTTTGGCTGGACTTCCCCAGCCGCCGCGCGACCAACGCAGTGGAAAGAGGCTGGCTCTGCCACACAAACACGGGGCTTTTCACGCTGGAGCAGTCGGAAGCGATCCTCGCCCGGAACCGCCAGTTGGAGTACATC
Source organism: Verrucomicrobiota bacterium (assembly GCA_022704125.1). Classification (GTDB taxonomy): domain Bacteria; phylum Verrucomicrobiota; class Kiritimatiellia; order RFP12; family UBA1067; genus DUPH01. Next base: position 10,266 of record JAKJHA010000026.1, read on the forward strand.
TACGGCTCGATCAAAAATTATCGGGCTACCCCTGGAACGCTGAACATGCCGACGTTTGTGATCTGTCACCCGGACGGGAGCTATCAGGGTGAGGTTACGCATTACCGCACTTGGACGTATGTGACGCCCGACCTCTTCCTGTGGAAAACCCGGCGCATTTGGAACGATGATCCGTGGGATGTGCAGGACAATGGCGTGCCCGGTCTGAGCGATGACGCGCCGGAAACCGCGACCCCGATCACGGACATGTCTGTCGATAAACAGGTACAGGTGCGTACGCTTTCACCGACCGACGGCGCGGATTGGTTCGCATTCACTGCCGTGCCCGGCTTCACGTATGCGTTCGCGTTGGAAGGCCAACTGTTGGGTGGACAGGGTGATCTGCCCGTCGGCCTGATAGGGCTCGATGTGTATGTCGGCACGGACCTGACCGAGGCTGTCGCCTCCTCTTCCGGCCTGTTGGGGCGGCGGCAGATTGTGACATGGACGTTCGATGGAACGGAGCCGTGCGCGGTGTCGCTCCGCGTGAGCGGTTCGTTCGGCGAGGTAACCGGCTACACGCTCTCCTACCGTCAGGTCGCCGTTGCCGCGCCTACGGCTCGCGCTATACGGCGTACGGAAGGGGTGTTTTACGATGAGGCCGGCACGGCCCGCGTGGCGGGATTGATTTCATTGTCGGTCTCGCGCTCCGGATTTCTGTCGGCCAAGTATCGGTCGCCTGATGCGACTGTCTCGTTCAGCGCCCGGAAATTCTGGAACGGCGTGGACAAGAACGGCGCAGTTCTGAGTTCAATCTCGCAAGGGGTTTACCGTCTGGACGTCCGGCTGCCGGGGACGGGTGACATTTTTGTGACGCTGACCGATCCGGCCTTCGAAGCGCCGTTGAACGCCGTGCTGCGCGAGGTCACGGATGTGGACCCCCACTGGGCAGACGCTTACCAAGGATATTACACGATGGTCTTGGAGCCCATGCTGACGGAAGGTCCGAGTGCCCCGATGGGGTACTCGTTCCTGACCTGCCGGGTCAGGCCGTCGGCCGCTCGTTCCGGGAAAACCAACTACTCGGGACGTTTCGCGGACGGAAAATCCTTTAGCGGCAGTGCCGTCTTCCGGTTGGGCGACTCCTGCTCCGCAGAGATGATCGTTCTGTTGAGTAACCGTCGTTACCGCATGGCCGGCGCACTTTCGATCTGCGCGGATGCCGAGGAGGCGCGCTGGACCGACCCGAGCGTGGTCACGGTGGTTCACGGCACGCAGATGTTCTGGGCCCATACCACGGGGAGCCCGGACACCTCATTCGACATCACGGTGTCGCTGGCAGGCGGTTACTACGACATGCGCGATTCGCTGACCGATTACCTGACGCTGTATCCCGGTGAAGGCGCGGTATGCCTTCTCGGCCCCAGCATGTTACCGTTCAGCGAGTTTTACGGGTTTGCGCAGCAGCAGCTCGATCTGACTATGGATGTGACGCCGACGACGATGAGACTCGCGAAAGGTCAGACCAATCCCATGCGGGCCCGCTTCTCGCTGAATAAGCGGACGGGGATTTTCTCCGGCTCGTTCCGGATGCCTATGGAATCCGCGATCGGTGCGATCACGACTGTTCCTGTCAGGTTCGCCGGCGTGCTGTTGCCGGGCTGGATCGGCGGGAGCGGCGGATGCGACGACGGATGCGGTCCGCCCACGCAAAACACGACGCCCTACAAGCCGTTCGGCATGGGCACCCTTTGGTTCAAGGACAAGGCCACCTCGGAACAGACCGGTCGGCTGATCGCGGTGACGACGAGCTATCCGCTGACGATCGAGGAACTGGCCAACTGACGCCGCCTTGCGCGGAGAAGGGCGGGATGCATGCGCGAACAGGAACAGGAGACGACACGGCGGGATGCGCTGGCTTGGTTGTTGCGGGCCGGCGCGGGTGCTGTGGTGGCGTCGTTCGCGGCCAAAGCTGCGCAACGGCAAACCGCGGACCGCACGGTATGGCAGATCGATCCGCGCGCATGCATCCAGTGCGGCCGTTGCGAAACCGAGTGCGTGCTGCACCCATCGGCGGTTAAATGTGTGCACGGTTACGCGATGTGCGGTTACTGCAAGCTCTGCTTCGGTTATTTCAAGTCCGATGCCGCGCGTCTTGACGAGGCCGCTGAAAACCAGATCTGTCCGACCGGTGCGATCTCCCGCGTCTTTATTGAAGATCCCTACTTCGAGTATCATATCGACGAGTCGCTCTGCACGGGATGCGGGCTTTGCGTCAAGGGCTGCACCCACTTCGGCAACGGGTCGCTCTATCTCCAGATCCGGCATGATCGTTGCACCAACTGCAACGCCTGCCGCATCGCAGAGAAGTGCCCTGCGCAGGCGATCTCCCGTGTGCCGGCCTCCCGTCCTTACCTGCTGAAAGAGAGCCTTTAGCCATGTCCGTCGCTGTGTGGATTCCCGTGGCCACGGTCGCGGCATCACGTTTTCCGCAGCCCCAATTTGATTCGGGACACACCGTGCCGCAGACGGTGCATCCGCCCTTTGAGGCATTGGTCCCCGCTTGGGCCGATGTGCTGATCTTGGCGCTTGCGCTGGCTGTGACGGTGTGGCTGGCGCATCGGGTGCGTTCACGCCGTTGGCTGCTGGTGTTCTCTCTGGTTTGTCTGGCGTGGTTCGGGTTTATCAGGCAGGGATGTATCTGTCCCGTCGGCGCGGTTCAGAATGTTGCGGTGGCGGCGTGGTCAGGCGGCGGCCTGCCGTGGAGCGTGGCGGCGCTGTTCGCGTTGCCGCTTTTGACGGCGCTACTGTTCGGGCGTGTTTTCTGTGGCGCGGTGTGTCCGCTGGGCGCGCTTCAGGATCTGTTTATCATTACGCCGCAGCGCGTGCCGCGCAGCGTGGATGCCGTGCTGCGGCTGGTGCCGCCCGCTGTGCTCGCGGTCGGACTGGTCTACGCGATCAATGGCGCTGGTTATCTGATCTGTCGCACCGACCCGTTTGTCGGTCTCTTCCGGCGCAGTGCGCCGATGCCGATGTTCCTGACCGGTGCGGCGGTGCTACTGGTAGGCATGGTGGTGGCGCGGCCCTACTGCCGCTACTTCTGTCCGTACGGGGTGCTGCTGGAGTGGTGCTCGCGTCTCGCGTGGCGACCGTTCGCCATCACTGCGCACGAGTGCATCAACTGTCGGCTGTGCGTGGGCACCTGCCCGGTCGATGCCATCACGGTGCCGCGCGCGGCGCCGGGCGATACCGCGCGGCGCGGGTTGTTCCGGCGCTTCGTCCTGATGCTGATGCTGGCGCCTCTGGTGGTGGCGGGCTGCGTCGCCGCAGGTTGGCTGCTCGGTGCGCAAGCGGCGCGCGCGCATCCGTCTGTGATCGTCGCAGAGCGGTTGGCACAAACGCCCGAGTCCGAGATGGACCTGCATCCTGAAATCGAAGCGTTCAAACGGACCGGGCGCACGCCGGAACAGGCTGCGGCTGAGGCCGCCGTGACGGTCGCGCGCTTCCGGCGCGGCTGCGCGTGGGCGGGCGCGTTCGTGGGCGTGATCATGGCGTTGCGCCTGCTGGGCATGACGCGCTTGCAGCGCCGGACGCTGCACGAGGCCGACCGCGAGCGCTGCATTGTGTGTGGCCGCTGCTTCGCGGCTTGTCCGAAGAACGTTCAACGTTCAACTTCCAACGCTCAACTTTCAAATCAAAAAGGGGATACATGATGAAACAGAGATTCGGGATCGGAGTGGTTTTGCTGATGGCGACGATGACGGCGTTCGGCGCAGAGCTGACGGCGTTACCGACGGACGGTAAAGAGTGGTTCAGTAATCCGCTGACATGGCGTTTCCAGTCGGGCGAGATCGTGAACCCCTCTACCAACGGGCACGGCATCGCCGTGTATGAGGCGGCACCGCTCGCCGCCGATGTCACGGTCGAAGCGCTCTTCACGCCGCAAAAGGCACAGAGTATCGGATGGGATGTCGCTGCGGTGGCGATCGTAGCAGATGATCAAAACTTCTGGCACTTGGCGCTGGTGCAGATGCCGCCGGAGCACAACCTGCGACCGATGGTGGAACTGTGCGAGATGCGCGACGGCGAGTGGTTGGCGCAGCACAACCTGAAGATGGAGATCAATGAAGCGCCAGCGGTGCCGTGGGTGTTTGGCCAGCCGCACCGCCTGCGAATCAGCATGGATGCGAAGGGCGTCACCGGCACGATCCTCGCACCGGACGGGCGCTTGATCCTGCGCCGGCGCTTTGCCTTCACGGCGGCGGCGGTGTGCGCCGGCCGTCCCGCGCTGCGAGTGTCGGGCATTGCCGGTGCTTTCAAGGAGATACGTGCGTCATGGTCGCAGCCCGTGGCTGAGAAGGTTGCGGCGCCGCAGCCGATCCCGCCGTTCGAGGTGGCGAACGGCGTGTCCGACGTGCGGGACGAGGCGACCGGATTTTTCCGCGTGGTCAAAAAGCCGGACGGACGCTGGTGGGCGATCGACCCGCTGGGGCGCGGTCTGGTGCTGTTGGGCGTGGATCACGTTTCCTATCACGGTCACTGGTGTGAGAAGCTGGGTTACGCGCCCTATGGCCGTAAAAACAAGGAGAAGTATGCCGATCAGGCCGAGTGGGAACAAGAGACGCTAGGCCGCCTGAAGCAGTGGGGGTTCAATATGCTCGGGGCGGGCTGTTCGCACGGACTCAAGCACCGCGGGCTGATACACACCGAGTTTCTCAATATCGGTTCGCACTTGGCGACGCTGGATGACGAGTATGAGATCACGCCGAACGAACGGCGTCCGTGCTCGGCCTTCCCGAATGTCTTTCATCCGGAGTTCGAGGCTTACTGCCAGTATGTGGCGCGGACCCGCTGTTTGCCGCACCGTGACGATCCTTGGCTGTTCGGCTACTTCATCGACAACGAGCTGGCGTGGTGGGGACGCGGTGCGCAGGATACCGGTCTTTTCGACGCTACGATGAAAAAAGGCCGGGAGCATACGGCCAAGCGCGCATTGGTGGCGTTGATGTCCGCGCGTTTCGGTGGCAAGATCGCAGACTTCAACGCGGCGTTCGGCACACAGGCCAAGAGCTTTGACGAGCTACTCGGTTTTGAGCAGTTGCCGCATCCGACCGATGCAGCGCGCGCGGCGAAACTGGCGTTTCTGGTACACACGGCAGAGCGCTATTTCTCCCTCACGGCGCGCGCGATCCGCGCGGTCGATCCGAACCACTTGGTATTGGGCGCACGTTTTGCCGGCACGGGCGGTGCGCATCCCGAGGTGTGGAAGGTTGCGGGTAAGTTCTGTGATGTCGTGACCTTCAATGTCTATCCAATGGCGGATATCGATGAAGGGCGCGTCTACACGCATCTGGGGCGGGGGGGCGAACCGGTGTCCGAGCACTTCCA
>JAKJHA010000265.1 GCA_022704125.1 Verrucomicrobiota bacterium
GTGCAGAGTGCCCGCCTCTGATTCCGCCGGAACGATGATGGACGCGCCGCAAGCCGGGCAGTGCGCCTCGATACCTATGGCAGCGCGGGGTGCTTCGATTTCCTGGCCGCATTTCTTGCAGCAGAAGGAAATGGCATTGGAAAAATCCTCTAGCTCCGCTTGCGTGGGTCCCTCATCCGGAAGCACGGTGACCAGATCTTCGGGCGGCGGGGTGACCGCATTCCGGGCGGCTTTTACGATCCTCGCACGTAGCGTGCGATGCTCACCAATGAGAATGGTTTCTCCAGTTTGAGGATTTTTCATGCGTCTGGGCTTGCGCAGAACTACGTCCAAACGGCATATCCCCGGAACCGTGAACCCGCCATCCGCCGCCTCGCGGTAGGCGATACGCGTGAGTTCATCCAGTATAAAACGGGCCTTTTTCTGGGTAATTTCGGCACTAGCAGCCAACTCGCGGATCAGCGAGGCCTTGGTATAAGAAGTTTTTTTCATTGCGAACACTCAAACAAACGGTTACACTCGCGTACATCTAATGCATGTATCATGCCAAAGTTGGTTTTTTAGGGAGCTTGTTTGGCACTAATTCTGCTACCTAATTCGCCGGTTAGGAACGTTTGACATGGCAATGAAATTCTGGTTTGGGAAAAAAGGGTTGGACGTCACGCCGTTCAATGCTGTGAGACAGTCGGCGGGCGATGAGACGTCCGAGGTGTCTGTGGCGGATGTGGCCGTGGCGGATGACCGGTCGGAAGATGACGCCGTCGGGGGTGACGCGTCTCTCCAAATCGACGGGACGGCATTGCTTGCGGTCCAACCGATTGAGGAAGAGACCGAGCCTGTCGTTGCGGCGCTTAAGACTGCGCCGGCGACGTTGAAGAGGGACGACAGCACGACTCCCGCTCTGCGTCTGACCTCGCGCATCCCCGAGGCGGCTGCTGCGACCTCGTCTGAGACCGCTCCGGCGTCCGAGGCTGTGTCCGAGACCGCTCCTAAGTCCGAGACCGTCCCCAAGGTCGTCTTGGAGGAGCGGCGGCCGACGTTTACGCTTAAGGCAGTTTCTGGGAAGTTACAATCGACGTCTACGTCCGCACCTGCACCTACGCTTAGGGCTGTATCGGAGAAGTCACAGTCGGTGCCTGCTGCCGCGTCCGAGGCGGCGGCGTCTAAGCCGACCTTTTCGTTGCGCATGAAGACGAAAGCGGCGGCACCTGCCGCCGGCGCGGCCATCGCCGCCGATATCCGCGGCGCCAGCGGAGCCCGCCGACGCGCAACAGGGTGGTGCTGCGGCCTCCACTTCTGCTCCGAGCGAGTGGGTGCGGCCCAAGCCCGATCAGCGCGCGCTCTATTATCAGTTGATGGACGGGCTGTATGACGCGATCCTGATCTTGGACGACCGGGGCCATGTGGTGGATGTCAGCAGACGGGTCACGGAGGTTCTCGGATATTCACGCGAAGAGACGTGGGATATGTCGATTGAAAAGGTGATCCCCGGCATGTCGCGGCAGATGTTCGAGCATCTCAGGCGCAATCTCAAGGACAACCATCAGATTTTGATCGACGCGCGCTGCTTCCGCAAGGACGGCACCTCGTTCGCGGGTGAGGTCGGGGTCAGCACGCTGGCTTTGACCCGCGCATCCAACATGGTCTTCGCGATCCGCAATGTGGAGCGACGCAAGAACGCCATGGATGAAATGCGGCGTGGCCAAGCCGCTTTTGAGTTGTCGTTTTCGCCCTGCTTTGTGTGCGATATCGACGGCTTTTTCCAAGTAGTCAATCCGGCTTTGCTTGAGGCGTTCGGTATCCCGGATGTCAGACAAGCCAAGCGGGTGCGCTTTGTGGACCTGCTGCCCGATGCCGCCAGCCTCTTCCTGCGGGCAGTATGCGGCGATAAGGTCCGCGAGACGGTCAACGTCTCTGTGGCCGACGGGATGTCCGTTGCGCTGGAACTGGCGCTGGCGCCGCTTAAGAATGGGCAACAGACGGTGATCGGCGTTGCAGGCTCAATGCGTCAGCCCGGCTGAGCATCCGGATGACCACGCCCCCGTCCACAAATGGTATTGCGTTTTTTTCTCAGGGTTTTGGGGCAGTGCTCAGGTTTGCTTAACGCAAAGGCGCAGAGGCTTTTTGGGGGGCTGCTCCAGCCGCAAGTCGCGGGTCGAACGTCGCGGGTCAACCCATTGGGTTGCGGGCTCCGCCCGCGTTAGTTTGTTCCACGGGTCAGCAGCGTGAGGCACCGGCCATTTCAGCGGCAATCGCACGCGCAGCGGCGCACGGGTCGGCCGCCGCGAGGACCGGACGTCCGACCACCAGATGGGTGGAGCCATCCGCCACCGCCTGCGCCGGCGTGGCCACGCGCTTCTGGTCGCCTACGTCTGCGCCAGCAGGACGCACGCCCGGAGTTACGAGCAGAGCGTGCGGCCCCAGTGCCGCACGCATGGCGGCCACTTCACGCGGCGAACAGACGATGCCGTCAGCACCGTTGCCGCAGGCAAGCTTTCCCAGCGCCTCGACCTGTGCCGCCACCGAACGGGTGATGCCGAGATCGTCCAGATCGGACTGGTCAAGACTGGTCAGGATCGTGACGGCCAGAATCTTCGGGGCTCCGGCACCTGCGGCGAGCGCGGCGTTCTTTGCCGCCTGAATCATCGCTTTACCACCGGCCGCATGAATGGTCATCAGGTCCGCGCCCAGCGAGGCACCGACGCTGACCGCGCGTTCCACGGTGCGCGGGATGTCGTGCAGCTTGAGATCGAGAAAGACACGTTTGCCGCGGTTTTTCACTGCGCGTACCACATCCGGTCCGACCGCGCTGAAAAGCTCCAGCCCGATTTTGTAAAAAGAGACCGCATCTCCCAACCGGTCAACGGTCTGCTCGACCTCAGTCTTGGAAGAAACATCCAGCGCAACAATCAACTCAGCCATCTATCCATCCTCTTTTGTTTGTACGGCATATTAAGCCATAATTATCCGCCATCGGCAAAAAAAAAGTGCCGCATCAAGCAATAACACTTTTAATCAATCGTTTAACATGCTGAAAGGCGCATTTGAAGAGCGGAGAGGCCGCTCGCTGGCGTCAGAAAGGTGGGGACATGAACAAGAGAACACAGATAACACTTTTCGGAACGGTCATTGTGGCGGGGCTGCTGGCGGTTGTGCCGGCGCGCGCGGATCGTGTGAGCGTTGGTTTGGGCGTCAGCAACGGCGGCAGCTTTTTTGCTCTCGGGATCAACAGCGGGAGAGGGCACCATCCCCATCCCGGCCATTTTCACCATCGCAGGCACCCGATACCGCATCCGCGGCCTTTCGGTTGTCCGCCGCCTGTGATCGTTGCACCGCCGCCAGTCGTGGTGGCACCGGCGCCGGTCGTAGTCGCGCCTGCACCGGTTGTGGTGGCACCGCGCGGCTACTGGCGGGAGCGCGAAGAGCGCGTGTGGATCGAGGGCTGCTGGCTCGAGACCT